>CAYUNO010000052.1:541-11577 GCA_964446075.1 uncultured Flavobacteriaceae bacterium
CGGTGATTTGAATCAATTAGAAGCTGCATTAAGCAATAAAAATACTTGTGCTTTTATGGTTGAGCCAATACAGGGCGAAGCCGGCGTAATTGTACCGCCTTCGGGATATCTGAAAGGGGTGCGCGAATTATGTACTAAATACAATGTGTTATTTATAGCCGATGAGGTACAAACAGGGTTAGGTAGAACGGGTAAATTGTTATGCTGTGACCACGACAATGTAAAACCGGATATTTTAGTATTGGGTAAAGCATTGGGTGGAGGTGTTTTACCCGTAAGTGCTGTCTTAACATCTCATGAAGTAATGGGAGTTCTTCATCCAGGTCAACATGGATCTACTTTTGGTGGAAATCCTCTGGCATGCGCTGTGGCCATGGCATCTTTAGAAGTGTTATTGGATGAAAAGATGATTGAAAATGCTGAAACGATGGGGAAGTTGTTTAGAGAAAGGATAAGTAATATTAAATCGGAATTGATTTTGGAAATTCGAGGTAAAGGACTGTTGAATGCAATCGATATTAAACCGTTTGGAGAAAATAAAACAGCGTACGATGTTTGTTTGGGGTTGCTGGAAAAGGGACTTTTAGCAAAACAAACCCATACGCATACAATTCGATTTGCTCCACCGCTGTTAATTTCTGAAAGTCAATTACATGAGGCTTGCGACATCATTGAATCAACAATTATCTCAATAAATTCATAGAAAATTACATATTTATTGTATATTTGCACCCCCGCTCGGGTGGCGGAATAGGTAGACGCGCAGGACTTAAAATCCTGTTGTCAGCAATGACAGTACGGGTTCGATTCCCGTCCCGAGCACAAAATGAGCAGATTAGCCATTTTTTCAATTTGGTTGCTAATCATCGCTTCCTGCAACAATTCAAACATTTCAGGCAGGTATATTAGCGAAACCGATACCAATTATTCTGTAGATATACGATCGGTAAGTGCTAAAATTAATAAGGATCCCAGAAACGCAGAACTTTATTATTTGAGAGGTAATGCTTTCTTCTTTGAAAAAAAATATAAAGATGCCATTGGGGATTTGGAATGGGCAATTTCTCTGAATAATAAACAGCCCGTTTATCATTATAAAATAGCCGAAACGTATTTATCGCTGGATTCAGCTCAGCCCAAAAAAGCAAAAGAACATTTGGAAGAGTGCTTGCGCTTGAAATCGGATTTTAATGAGGCAAAATCATTGCTGGCTTATTTGTTTTTGGCTCGACAACAATATACAGAAGCTGAGAAATTATATAAAGATCTCCAAGAAACACCTGATTACCGCGAGAAGGCCTTGGTATATAGGGCCATTTCGGCAAAGGAGCAAAAAGATACTGTTGGCGCTATTAACTTACTTCAAACTGTATTAAAGGAAAACTCAGAAAATTATGACGCTACCATGCAATATACTTTGTTATTAATGGCCAAGCGTGATCCACAATCTTTACTGTGGGCTAAAAAAGCTGCTTCTATGAATGAGTTTAGTGATGAGGCCTTGTATCATTACGGTTTAGCTTCCCAATGGAATGGGTCCTACAAAACAGCTATGGAGTTATATGAAAGGACATTAAAGCTTAATCCAAGTCATATTATGGCAAGATATAATATGGCCATTATCGAATTTGAATTCGATAATTATCAAGTTGCCAAATCACATTGTGATGAAATTCTGAGACTTTCTCCTGACTATATAAAAGCCTCCGTACTCCAAAAAGAGTGCATTAAGAATTTAAGCAAATAAAAAAGCCGCCCAATAAATTATTGGACGGCTGTGGATTTATAATTATAGCCAATTATTTCTTTACTATTGTTATATCCGAATACAACGTATCGGTTGAACCGGATGGGAAGTTGAATAAATACTTGCGATTTAGTGTGATTTTCTCGCCAGATAACGACTTGATTTTCCAACTTACCCCAAAAAAGTTAACATCATCGCCATTTGGACTTGGCATTCCCCAGCTTAAAACATCAACATCTTTATCGGAAGGGTCACACTTTTGATTGTTGGTGACTTTAAATGAGGTAGTAGAGGTAAAATCATACACATCGTCTTGTTTACATTGTTCGATGCTCTCGGTTTTTTCACCTTGTCCACTGTCTATCCAAGAAGTTAACTTCCATGAATGCATCATGAAAACTTCCTGTTTAGTTTTACCAGAAATGTCAATGGTTCCATTGTTGTTGTTCGAGCCACCCTCGTCACTGCAAGAAGCTAAAAATCCAATAGCTCCAAGCATCATTGCGGATAATAATAATTTTCTCATAGGTTGAATTCCAAATTTATTGGCAAATATCTCATTTAACAAGTGGGAATGGATA
Organism: uncultured Flavobacteriaceae bacterium; assembly: GCA_964446075.1. Classification (GTDB taxonomy): domain Bacteria; phylum Bacteroidota; class Bacteroidia; order NS11-12g; family UBA955; genus JAGKXC01. The sequence goes on from CAYUNO010000052.1 coordinate 2,870, forward strand.
TTTATTTAATTATTTTACATTACTAATTTACGCGTAAATCGTTAATTACTTCCGCTGCCATGCGTAAGCCAAATAATGCGGGCATAAAAGAAATGGTACCATAAAAACTCTTTTTAAAATTACTGCCATCAGTTAATTTTACGGAATCTCTATTTATTTCACTTTCATTAAATACTGCTTTAAATCCTTTATACACTCCATGTTTGTGTAATCTTTTTCTCACGTTTCTAGCAAACGGACAATTATATGTTTTAGAAATATCGGTGACACTTACTTTGCTAGCATCTGACTTACCTCCTGCACCCATGCTAGAAATTAATCGCTGTCTATTTTCTACGCATGTTTTAATTAAATAGACCTTTGGAGTAACTGAATCGATGCAATCCATAACATAATCAAATCGCTCAGATTCAATCAAAGCCATGGTGTGTTCAGGTCTCTGAAAGGTATCAATTACAGTTAACTGAAGATCTGGATTTATATCCAACATCCTATCAGCCATAATTTGAGCTTTCTTTTTACCAATGGTACTATTTAATGCCGGCAATTGTCTATTTTTATTTGTAACATCAACAATATCACCATCTACAATAGTAATTTCTCCAATTCCAGCTCTACAAATAAATTCCGCGGCATAACTTCCAACACCGCCCAAGCCAACAACCAATACTTTCTTCTTTGATAGATTCTCTAATTGTTCTCTACCGATTAGTAGTTCTGTTCTTTCTAACCAAGATAAATCCATACTCGCAAATTTATAACTCAACATGCTACCTTTGTACTATGCGTAATATTATACTGTGTTTTTTCATAGCTATTTTCTCAGATTATAAATTATCTGCACAAGTATTACCTAGCGTTGAGCACTCCAAGTCCAGTGCGATTTCACAATTAGCTACTTTGTCATACTCGGATAAAGACCTAAGAAAGTTATTTCCAACGTTTGATGGATATTGGCATGCCTTTGCACTCACTAAAACTGGATATACTTCAGATAAAGTTCAATTATTATCAGTTATTTCCAACAGCAATACACATAAAAACATATCGGAATATTCGTTGGCTCATATTCGATTTAGACCAGATAGTATTAAATCTATATTAAACGATGAAAATATATATTATTTAGACTTGAGTGGTGTTTTAAATGCGCCGAGGCCATACAATGATACCAGTAGGTATATGTCTAATGTAGATAAAGTTGAATCGGGAATTATTAATGGTCTAAAACAAAACTACACTGGGAAAAACTCCATTGTTGGAATTGTTGATATTGGATTTCAAACAGACCACCCCACATTTTATAATAAATTTGGAACTCGAACTAGAATCTTGTCAATGTGGCATCAACAACATGCAACAGGTAAGATTCCCCAAAATTTCAAATATGGTTCGGAATATAGAGACACACAGGAAATTCTCACCGCAATTGATAATGACGGAACGCATGGAACACATGTTGCAGGTATAGCAGCAGGTTCGGGATTGTTATCTCCCAATTTTAAATTTCGAGGAATGGCTCCTGATGCAGAACTAAGTTTCGTAGGAATTAAGTATGCAAACGATACATTAGCAGGGTCTGCATTGGGCGATTATATTGTTGCTAATCCTACCATTATTGATGGTTTTAAGTACCTTTTTGATCTTGGTGAACAAAATCAGAAACCAGTAGTAGCTAATTTAAGTTGGGGGATGCATACTGGACCACATGATGGTACAAGTTTATTTGACTTATCCGTAGCTTCATTGGTTGGTCCAGGTAAAATTGTTGTCGGGGCTGCCGGTAATGATGGCGGAAATAAAATGCATATTGGAAAGGATTTATCGGGCGATACGGTACATACCCTTGCCCTTGATAAATCTCGTAAGGATTATTCTCAAGAAAATGTGTATGTTGACGCATGGGGAGATCCCAACAAACGATTCAGTATTCAAATATCGTTGGTAGATACTTTGGGCAATTTGATTTTATCTGGTAAATGGAATAAAATTGGAGACTGCGTAAATTGTGGAGCTTACCGTGAGAGAATCAATAGTGGGGAGGATACTTTAGATATAATCTGGTCAGAGCAAATCTACCCGATAAATAACAAACCCAATTCACTTATTATAATTAATAATAACAATCCCCGAAATAGATATATTCGGATTAGTTTCACATCAGAATCGGGATTTCATGCATGGAATTCGGGACAATCTTATCGCTGGACTTCTGGTACTTTTATTAAGGGACATCGTGATATTTCCTTTGGTAGCGGCTATATGGAGGGAGGAGCTGAATTTTCCGTTGGAGAAAATGGTGGCACGGGGAGCAGAACATTAAGTGTTGGCGCTTATGTTGCTAGAAATAAATGGTTGAATTTTGAACAACGTTTAATCGAAGAGCCTTGGTTAACCCCTGGTGCAATTGCTGGATTTTCATCTAGAGGACCTGCCCCAGGTATCGGAGATTTTAATTCTAGTCGACAAAAACCAGATATTATAGCTCCAGGTCATCATATCGCTTCAGCATTACACAAAACGCAATATGCCGAGTGGATGAATAATCAAATTGTACACAAACAAAATTGGAGAAATTCAGATCAATACTACGTTCAATTTTCAGGTACATCTATGGCAGCTCCTCATGTTGCAGGTATTGTTGCCCTGTATCTGCAAGCAAACCCTAATTTATCGCCGGAAGATATTAAAAACTTATGGCGATTATACTATACAAGAGACCAATTTACAGGAACTGATTCCAACAATTCTGCTGGTTTTGGAAAAATCAATGCGTTTGATGCCATTCAGTTTTTGGAGAAGTACTTAATTGTTAAAACATATAAAAATGATGCAGTCATTGCTGTTATAAATCCGGAAAACAAAGAACTAAACTTTATTTCTGAATTGGATTTATCGAAAAATTGCGATTTTCAATTGATAGACAATTGCGGCAAAATAGTAATTAGAAAGACGCCGTTAAATACGGATAAGAAAATTTCACTTGTGTCAATGCAAGCAGGAATTTACTACTATCAAATAACAGTTGATCGAGAAAACATAGGAGGTAAAATATTTATTCCTTAGCCCTTCGTGTTTTCTAGGTATTGCAAATAGGAAGATATATGTCGATCTTTTTTCTGTTCGTATATATCGTCTATTGTTACCATAATTCCCGTTTCTTCTACATCGCCAAAATGGTGATTTATTGCTGTTCCGAAGGTTTTCATGGTTGGACTTAAACTCATGTAGGCATTGAATAGAGGGGGGATATGAGAGCCAAATTCTCTGACTTTTTGAGTTAGTAATTTATGCGCTTCTTTGAAACCTAATCCGCTTATTTCATTAATGAAGTCTGAATGGTGATTGCCAATAGTTACCGGCGAAGGGATATGTACTAGGTTGTCATGATCAGGAAAAAAAGCGTTCATGAAGCTGAGTATTAGATTTCTTGCATCACGCTGAAAATCTGCATACATAGTTACTTTCCCAAAAAAATATTTGATCTCTGGATGTTTTACTACCAATGCGCCCAACCCGTCCCATAAATTGTCTAGTGAAAATATTCCTTTTCTACTGTCTGCAGTGGGTTGGAAATTAGGTTGAACGAAACTTCTTCCTAATTCGATGGTATAAGGAAAAAAATCATTTTTTAATCTATCGGAGTATTCGAAGATTTCTCGAGTGGATAAGTGGTAATTACCCATTGAATCCTTTGATTTTGAACAATAAGAAAATCGATATCCTCCAACAATCTCTTGTTCTTCTGGGTTCCAAACTATTAATTGCCAATAGGAGTATTCTCCTGAATCAAATTCATCAATATCTACCGATTTACCGGTTCCTCCGCCAGCTTTTCTAAAAGACAATTCTCTTAATCTGCCAATTTCTAACATCAAATTGGGCCGGTAATCGCCCTGAAATATATAAATTTCATTATCTGCATTGTTCGTAGGACGAACAAAAATATCAGAAGTTAATTCCTTTATTAATGTTTCCCTTGGGATAGGTGAGATAATGTCCAATAATGATTCCATTTTGGTAAAAATACGATATTTTGAGTAAATCTAAATTAAAAGGTTTTGCTGCGATCCGTGGACAGGGTATAAACAAAATCTTTTAATTCTTGTGCTTGTTCCCATGCCAAGTTTTTTGAGAATCGAGTGTAGGGTATAGGCTTTCCAAAATATAAATTCACACTCATATTCATCTGCTTATATAATTCACTCGGTAACAACATCATCTCCAAATTGAATTTGATTTTAAAGAATCTCCTAATTTTGGCTAAATTATAAAATGTACTTGAATTCGATCCATCTATAAAAACTGGTACAATTTGCATTTTATACTGTATAGCTTTACTGATGAAGCTTTTCTGCCATTCTAAGTCAACTATCTTGCCGTTAATTTTACGGCTACATAATCCAGCTGGTAAAACCTCTATTACTCCTGCTGACTCATACAATTTATCTATATTTTTTAACGCCTCTTTACTTGATTTCCCTAGTTTATTAACTCCGCTTAATTGCTCTTGTATTTGAGGAATATGAGTTACAATTTCATTTGCAATAACCTTTACATCCGATCTAACGTCAGTTAAAGATTTTAGCAAGCACATTGCATCCAATCCGCCCATTGGATGATTGGCTACAACTATAACTGGACCGACAGCAGGCAGATTTTCGATTCCATGAATATTTAAAGTAATATTCATATGTTCTAGAACCTTTTCTACAAATTCGCCACCCTTAATATTTCGGTAATTAAATAAAACACTATTGATAATATCTAAGTGAAAGAATTTGTGAAGCCATTTAACGATGAAGTTAGGTATATATTTATATTTATTAGGGAATTTGTGTTTTAAAATAGCCTTTATGTCAATTTGCAATAAAGGTAATTCTATGTCTTTTTTCCCCTCCATATAATCAATTATATTCCTAGTATAGTTGCTTTGGTGGCATCAAGAATATCAAAAGCCTTAGCGGAATTTGCTGCTTCAGAATAGACACGTAAAACCGGTTCAGTGCCGCTGGGTCTAATCATCACCCAGTCGCCAGAATCCAATCTGAATTTATAACCGTCTACATCTTCAAGTGCTGTAACATTGTAGTTTCCAAAATTTTTGTAACTATTTGATTTGCAATTATTAATAATATCTTCCTTTAAGTTATTATCTAAGTGAAGGTCGTATCGTTCAACTGCAAAAGAACCCACCAAATTATAAACATCTTGAATCAATTCAGAAACAGTTTTTCCTGTTTTTGCCATGTATTCCATGATTACAAGCCCCATCCAGACACCGTCTCTTTCAGGAATATGCCCTTTAATAGCGATACCACCACTTTCTTCAGCACCAATCAACACATCATCGGTTACCATATATTCACAGATATATTTAAATCCAATTTTAGTAGTAATTGATTCAAGGCCTCGTAATTCGCACAATTTCTGTACTTTATCGCTTACACTAAAGCTCTTTACCACTTTACCACTTAGACCTTTGTATTGGGTTAGGTATTCTATTAATAATAATATTAAATGGTGACTATCTACAAAATTTCCATGTTCATCAAAAAAGCCAATGCGATCAGCATCCCCATCGGTAGCTAAACCGCACTTATATAATGAATTGGATGAAATAATCGGTCCAATTTCTGGAAGATTTTTTAAAATTGGCTCAGGAGCTCTTCCTTTAAACCCAGGATTGTAGTGTCCATGTAAAATTTCCGCTTTTGGCATTAACTGTTTTACAATTCGCTGACCTGCACCATACATCGCATCATAAACTAAAGATGAGGACATATTTTCTAGAGCACCCATATCAAAGCAATCCCTTGCGTGTTGTGCATACATAGATTCCATATCCAAGTAGGCAATTGCACCTGAATCCAGATACCATTGAAAATCATGTTTCGGAGAAATTTCCAAATCTTCAATTAGTGCTTCTACCTTAGATACTTCCGATGGTGTAGCGGGTCCACCATATCCAGCCTTTATTTTATAGCCATTGTACGATGGTGGATTATGGGAAGCCGTTAATATAATTCCAGCTCCAGCATTTCCTTTATTAGCCGCTAAAGAAATCATCGGTGTGGATACAAAGCCGGTAGATATACTTACTTTAATTCCAGCATCCGCCAACTGCATTGCTGTTTCTTGCGCAAACATTTCGCCACCAAATCGACAGTCATAACCCACTACGCAATATTTGGGTAAATCGCTATTGTTCAACCACTTCGCAGTTGCTTGAGCAACTCTTCTAACGTTAGTAACGGTAAAATCACGAGCAATTATTTCTCTCCAACCGTCGGTTCCAAATTTAATTTGATACATATAAATCGTATTCTTTCGTTTTATAAAAATGCATTTTCTCCCGTTATCTCCATACCTAGAATTAATAAGTGTATGTCGTGTGTACCTTCATACGTCACTACACTTTCTAAATTCATCATATGACGCATAATTGGGAATTCTCCTGTAATGCCCATGCCGCCCAACATTTGTCGAGCTTCTCTAGCAACATTTAAAGCTATTTCAACATTATTTCGTTTAGCCATAGAAATTTGAGCTGGAGTTGCTTTGCCATTATCCATTAAAACACCTAACCGCCAAACCAATAGCTGAGCTTTGGTAATTTCGGTAATCATTTCACTTAATTTCTTCTGTTGCAATTGGAATCCAGCAATTGGTTTACCAAATTGTTCCCTTTGTTTTGAATATCTTAATGCGGTATCGTAGCAATCCATAGCCGCACCAAGTGCTCCCCAGGATATACCGTATCGAGCAGAATTTAAACAAGTTAATGGTCCTTTCAATCCCGTAACTCCTGGCAATAAATTTTCCTTAGGCACTCGAACATTATCAAAAACCAATTCACCGGTAGCACTTGCTCGCAAACTCCATTTATTATGTGTTTCAGGAGTGGTGAACCCCTCCATGCCGCGCTCTACTATTAAGCCATGAATGATTCCTTGTTCGTTTTTTGCCCAAACTACTGCAACATCGGCAAAAGGGGCATTGCTAATCCACATTTTGGCGCCATTCAAGAGATAATGATCTCCTTTGTCTTCAAATTTTGTAACCATTCCACCGGGGTTAGAACCGTGATCCGGCTCTGTTAATCCAAAACAACCCAGCATTTCACCACTAGCTAATTTGGGAAGGAACTCACGTTTTTGCTCTTCGCTTCCAAACTTGTAGATCGGATACATCACCAAGGAGCCTTGCACCGAAGCAGTAGATCGAATACCACTGTCACAGCGTTCCAATTCCTGCATAATGATACCATAAGTTGTATAGTCCATCCCGCCGCAGCCATATTCTGCAGGTAGTTGGGGACCGAAAGCCCCAATAGCACCTAATTCTCTCACGATATGACGAGGGAAACTGGCTTCCTGTGCATAGTGCTCAATTATTGGACTCAATTCACGTTTAACCCAATCTCTAACAGAGGAACGAATTAATTTCTGTTCTTCCGACAAGAATTCATCAATATTGTAAAAATCAGGAGCTGAGTAACGATCTTTGCCTTGATTCATTGATTTGAGTTCGTCTAAAGTCATAATTTTGTGCGTATAATGCAAAACTACATAACTTTGATTCATTTATCTTAATTAACCTGTTAACAATATACCAATGGTAGTTTTTATTGATCGATTGCGAATTAGCGGACCGATAGGATGGTATGAATTGGAAAGAAATGAAGGCGTAGAATTGTTTGTTTCTGTTTCGATAGATTACAATTTAAGTTCATTAAAAGATGATTTGTCAGAAACTATTGACTACCTTGGAATTGCAGATGTAATACTTAATTTGGTTAAAACCGAATACAAACTACTTGAAACCTTATCTATTGATATTGCCAATAACCTATTTTTAAAATATAGTGATTTTGCGATTAAATCAATAAAAATAAAAATAGAGAAGCGATTACAACATAAAATTGGAATTCAATTAGACTATGTAGGTGTTGAACAAACATTTAATTATCCATTTTAAACGTTTATTTTGATTTGATATCCATTTAATCGGAGATACATTCCTTAATTTTGTACGAGATGTTTAAGAAAATTATTTTAATAGTAATTACAGGATTAACCACTCATTTTCTGCATGCGCAAGTTCCTGCTATTACAGGATGGGTATATGACAAAGAAACATTAGAAACCATTCCAGGTGCGGTAATTGTGAATGTTGAGACCAACGAAAACACGCAATCTAATACGTGTGGTTATTATCAGTTACCTACCACTCGAGGCGACAAAACAATTGCTGTTGCTGCTGCGGGTTACAGACCTGTCAAGGTATTGGTTGAAGTGGAAGCAAGTGTTACAAAAAATATATTTTTAATACCCGTTAAGTTCGATGAATTGGACTCAGCTGAGGAGATATTGAGTCTGTATAATCAAAAAACATCATTTTATTCTCCGCGAAGAAAACAAATTATTGAGGCCCCGTCAGTTTTAAGTGTGAATGATCCAGTTAAATATTTGCAATTTTTACCTGGTGTAACCGGTGGTATAGAAGGTTTAGCTGGCTTAGTTGTAAGGGGAAGCAACCCGGATCAAAGTTTACAAATGATGAATGGCATGCCACTATATGGCAATGGTCATTTATGGGGGTTTTTATCGAATTATAATCCCGAAATTATTAAATCAGCAGATTTTTATCGGGGTGTGGCACCGGCAAGATATGGGGGTAGAGCAGGCGGAGGAGTTATGGATGTT
>CAYUNO010000053.1:0-11542 GCA_964446075.1 uncultured Flavobacteriaceae bacterium
GATTTGGATCCTGGAAAAATTAACGGACCATTTGAGTATGCATTTTACGAAAACGGCAAAGAAATTACTCGATTTAAAGTGGGTGAAGGGAACTCCCGATTCGTACCTTTTGAATCCATCTCCCCAAAATTGGTTACCGCTGTATTAAAAGCAGAGGATCCGGATTTTTATCATCACCAAGGGTTTTATCTTGATGCATTTCGAGTGAGTATTGCTAAGAACTACAAGCTCAAGCGATTCGCTCAAGGCGGAAGCACCATTTCCATGCAATTGGTGAAAAACGTTTTTCTGGGCAGACGCAAAACCATCGCTCGAAAGGTGGAAGAAATTCTCTTTACCTGGTTGATTGAAAAACAGCATGCCGTTAGTAAACGAAGAATGTTGGAAGTGTATCTCAACATCATCGAATGGGGTCCCGGTATCTTTGGAGCTTCAGAAGCATCTCAATTTTACTTTGGAAAACATCCATCCGAGTTAAACTGGGGTGAAAGTGCATTTTTAGCAGGAATTATACCCAGACCAAAAAAAGTTACGTGGATGTTGGATTCCGTTGGCTGCGTTCGAAACAATTGGGGAAAATATAAGTCCCTAGGAAAGCGGATTATGGCAAGGGATTCGGGTAGTATTGATACCATGGAATTCAAAGTTTGTATACTTCCATCGGCGTTTCAAAAACTTAAAGGCAATCGCAGAGTGAAAGATACCGTTATCACCGCCGAACTACCGGAGACCATCCTCCCCTTTGTTCCAAAAGGATTTCGACGATCCAGCGATTTGGATGATTTCGACTAGTCATTTTCGCGTCATTTTGTCACATCAAGCTGAGTATTTTTCCATCAAAACAAGACAAAATGTCTCTTGTAGCCTAGCGATTCTCTTTATCTAAGGTTTATTTACAGATTAAATAGGACAAAAAGATCGGTGCATAGGAGAAAATCTGAAGTGGCTTATTATTTGTGCAAACCCTGGCATGAACATTCAACAATTTACCATTAAAGCACAAGAAACACTATCCAAGGCACAGAGCATGGCGATGAGTTTGGGTCAGCAAGGGATAGAACCTTTGCATCTTTTGCAAGCAATTGTAAAAGAGGATGGTGAAACGCTACAATATATCGCTGGTAAAACCGGCAGCAATGCATCTAGAATAGAACAAACGGTTGCTGCGGCGGTAGCTTCCTTACCCAAAGTTAGTGGCAACGGCGAACCCTATTTCACATCGGCCAGCAATCAGATTTTAGTTAATGCCGAAAAGGCGATGCATGAATTAAAAGATGAGTTTATCACCAATGAGCATATTTTGGTTGGCCTACTGGAAGGCAAAGACACGGCATCCTCTATTTTAAAAGACGCAGGTTTGAAGCGTGCCGATGTTATAAAGGCCATCGAATCGTTGCGCGGAGGGAAAAAAGTAGAATCGCAAACAGCTGAAAACCAATTTAATGCACTTAAAAAATATGCTTTAAACCTCAACCAATTAGCTCGCGAAGGGAAATTAGACCCCGTTATCGGCAGAGACGAAGAAATTCGGAGGGTCCTGCAAATCCTATCCAGACGAACCAAAAACAACCCCGTTCTTATTGGCGAACCCGGTGTGGGTAAAACCGCCATTGCGGAAGGATTAGCACACCGAATCATCCGGGGTGATGTACCCGAAAATCTAAAAACCAAAATTATTTACAGCTTAGATATGGGCGCTTTAATTGCCGGTGCCAAGTACAAAGGGGAATTTGAAGAGCGATTGAAGGCCGTGGTAAAAGATGTCATTGGATCAGACGGTGAAGTGGTATTGTTTATCGATGAGATTCACACCTTAGTGGGTGCAGGCCGAAGCGAAGGTGCCATGGATGCTGCCAATATTTTAAAACCCGCATTGGCCCGCGGAGAGTTGCGCTCAATAGGTGCCACTACCCTAGCGGAATATCAGAAGTACATTGAAACCGATAAAGCGTTAGAACGCCGATTTCAGCGTGTAATGGTGGAAGAACCCGATACCCAAGAAGCGATTTCCATCCTTCGTGGATTGAAAGAACGCTATGAGGTGCACCATAAAGTTAGGATTAAAGACGAGGCCATTATTTCCGCCGTGGAAATGAGCCAACGGTATATTAACGATCGCTTCTTGCCCGATAAAGCCATAGATCTATTGGATGAAGCGGCATCCAAACTTCGTTTGGAAATGGATTCCGTTCCTGAAGAACTGGATGAATTAAATCGTAAAATCATGCAATTAGAAATTGAGCGTGAGGCAATTAAACGGGAAAACGACGAATCCAAACTGAACAAACTCAACGAGGATATAGCCAATTTGGGTACACGCAGAAACGAGTTAAAAGCGCAATGGGAAAACGAAAAGTCGGTCTTGGCTGCCATCCAGCAGAAGAAAGCAGAAATTGAATCGTTGCGTATAGAGGCCGAACAATCCGAGCGCGATGGCAATTATGCCCGTGTTGCCGAAATTCGATACGGTTTATTGCAAAAAGCCGAAGCAGACCTCAAAGAACTAACCGAAAATCTAGGCGATTCTGGTGATAGCATGGTAAAACAGGAAGTGGACGCAGAAGACATCGCTGAAGTGGTTTCTCGGTGGACAGGAATTCCTGTAAATCGGATGCTGCAGAGTGAACGCGAAAAACTATTAACCTTAGAGGACGAACTACACAAACGGGTGGTAGGACAAGAAGAAGCCATCAGCGCCCTAGCCAACGCCATTCGCCGCAGCAGAGCCGGCCTTCAAGATCCTAAAAAGCCCATAGGTAGCTTCATTTTCCTTGGAACTACTGGAGTTGGTAAAACCGAAGTTGCGAAAGCTTTAGCAGAATTCTTGTTCAATTCCGATAATGCTATGGTTCGTATCGACATGAGCGAATACCAAGAAAAGCATACCGTAAGCAGATTGGTGGGAGCACCTCCAGGATACGTAGGCTATGACGAAGGCGGTCAACTTACCGAAGCCATCCGCAGACGACCCTATTCCGTGGTTTTATTAGACGAAATCGAAAAGGCCCACCCGGATGTATTTAACATATTGTTGCAGGTGTTGGATGATGGACGTTTAACCGATAATAAAGGAAGAACAGCCAATTTCCGAAATACCATTATCATCATGACCTCCAACATGGGATCCGATGTAATTCGCGAAGAATTTGAACACATCGAAACGAAAGATAGAGAATCCGTGATAGCTTCAACCAAGAATAAGGTGTTCGAATTGTTAAAGCGCAGTATTCGACCCGAGTTCTTGAACCGAATTGATGAAACCATCATGTTTGAACCCTTGGGTAGAAATGAAATTCGTTCCATCGTAGACATTCAAGTTAAACAAATTGTGGATCGACTAGCGGAAAACGACATCCACCTCAGCGTTACTGAGGATGCTATGGATTGGTTGGCTCAATTGGGATACGACCCACAATTTGGTGCTAGACCTCTGAAACGCGTGCTGCAAAAGCGAATTTTGGACGAATTGAGTAAACAGATTTTGATGGGCAACCTCTCCCAAAACGGAAATGTTACCATTGATTTGAAGGACACGCAACTGGTATTTACGTCTAAATCGTCAAATTAACTCTCATTAATTTCTGCGATGGACAAGAAATTAGGCATGATCCATCGAATTTTATTCAACTCGTTGAACTACCATATAAAATCCGGGGCAGAATTTCTCTCCGGATTTTTTTATTATTATCCATCTTTGGCAAACCTTTTGCTCATTATGTTTGTCTTTCCAAAAAATGCATAAATCACGTTCCCAGGCTCGCTGTATCTCTCTCCCATTTGGGCGATTTTCTTGTCTTTTACTTTTAACCTGCAGCGCTTTATTTGTTAATACTATTTCGGCCCAACAGAACCAAACTTTGGTATTCCCAAACAAGGCTCAAGCAGAGCAATTGTTGCACGAAGAATTATTTAAAGCTTCTCGCATATCGGATTCCAATGTGATTGCCGATACCATTCATCCGGTGAATCTATTGAGAACGAAAAACAAATTTATCTATCAACTAGTAAGCACAGAGTACATAACCAATGAGAACGATTTTATCTTGGACAGTAAATCCGACACTTGCTATTTAATTTTCAAAAAGACCAGCACCCCCAATGTTTTCCAATTTTCGTATCACGGGGATGAGGAAGGGAAAACCCCATGGAAAAAAGCCAATATGTTACAACAAGAAACGTATGTAGTTCGATTTGGTCCACGCGGTGAAATCGATTCCTTGGTGAATTGGAAAAAATTTCGAGACATTTTTGCAGCCTCCATGTCCCAATTAGTAAGAGCGGGAGTAATGCAATCTGTAGAATTTGAATCGAACATGAAAACCTTGAAAAACGAACGGTATTTACGTCGATTAGCCATGGAAGACATCAATTACTTGTTTGAATTAAGCGATGATACCTTGGTAACAAATATTGAGTACATACGCATTAAACCGGTAAGAAGCCCTTTTACCTCAGACGATTTTTACATACAAGGAAATTTATTGGTTGACCGACCGGAAGGAACACGCAATACGTGGATTTTCAAAACCCATAATCAGGCTGGACCTATGCAAAAGCCACAATTATTGGCCGATTGCATTAAATATATGGAAAAGAATTCCAATCATGATGAGCCCTTACCGGAGGTGCAGCGCGTAGGTTTAAACAACGAGATAGAATACACCTACAATTCTACGCGTAAGGCCATCTTGAAAGCGATTTTCAGCGATGTGATTGCCATTAACTTCCAAAGTAGAGGCAATATCCGCACTTACTACCTGTGGGATGCGGAATAATGATGGATTAATAGACACAACCAAATTAAAATCTCACAGATCCCTGAACAGGGTCATTATTTCAATAGATTTTACTGAATTTGGGAATTGGATATAAAAAGAAAGCCCCGCCGAAGCGAGGCTAAACAACTAAGCAAAATGATTTTCTATTAACCGTTCATTACTTGGTCGAAAATCGCTTTGAATCCTGCTGGATCGTTCAACGCCAAATCAGCAAGAACTTTACGATTAATTTCCAAGGAACTGGTATTTAATTTACCCATGAATTGGCTATAGCTTACTCCTTGCTCACGGCAAGCAGCATTAATACGAACAATCCAAAGGGCTCTGAATTCACGTTTTTTGGCGCGGCGATCGCGGTAAGCATAGGTTAAACCTTTCTCAACGGCGTTTTTAGCAACGGTCCAAACGTTTTTTCTTCTACCAAAGTAACCTTTGGCAAGTTTAAGGGTCTTTTTGCGGCGAGCCTTACTCGCGGCGTGGTTGACGGATCTTGGCATATTAGATTAGTTTAGTGGCTTGAGCGGTTGATTTAGCAACACTTGTGTGCTCCGGCCAGGTTAATTTTTCTTATTTTCCTAAACGCAACATAAATTTCACATTGCTCATGTCTGCATCGGTAACGATAGCATCATGGCCTAAATTACGCTTACGCTTGGTAGCCTTTTTGGTAAGAATGTGATTCTTAAACGCTTTGGCTCTTTTCACTTTTCCAGTGCCGGTTACACGAAAACGCTTCTTGGCGCTGGAATTGGTTTTCATCTTGGGCATATATCCTAATATTTATTATTTTCTAAAATTATTTTTTTCCTTTGGGAGCCAACATAATGGCCACTTTCTTACCTTCTTCTTTGGGTTCAGATTCCAACTTTGCATACCCCTCCTCAATCAACACATTGGCAAAACCCATTAACAAATCCACACCGCGTTGCTTGTACACAATGGTTCTACCACGGAAGAACACATAGGCTCTCACCTTGTTACCTTGCTCCAAGAAATGCTTGGCATGCTTGATTTTAAAATCAATATCATGCTCATCGGTATTTGGACCAAAACGAATCTCTTTCACTTCCTGCTTTACTGCGTTCGCTTTGATCTCTTTTTGTTTCTTCTTCTGTTCGTAGAGATACTTTTTGTAATCCACGATTTTGCATACCGGCGGAACGGCATTGGGAGAAATTTCTACCAAATCCAAACCCTGCTCGAAAGCCATCTCAATAGCTACAGCGGTTGGATAGACATCCACGGCAACGTTTTCTCCAACTACACGCACTTCTTTGGCGGTAATCTTCTCGTTGATCTTGTGAAGATCTTCCTTCTTGGGTGGTCTGCGGTTGTTAAATCCTGGTTTCATCTACTATAATGTCAGCAAATTGCTGCAGTTCCATACTTCCCAAATCTTCGCCTCCGTGTTTACGAACCGATACTGCTCGGCCCGCCGCTTCCTTCTCTCCTACAATTAACATGTAAGGGATTTTAGCCACTTCTGCATCACGGATTTTCTTACCCGCTTTTTCAGATCTGGAATCTATGGAGGCGCGAATATCGAGGTTTTTGAGGAATTTTACAACTTCATCTGCATAATCCTGGTATTTATCGCTAATCGGCAACACAATTACTTGCTTCGGAGCCAGCCACGCTGGGAAGTTTCCTGCATAGTGTTCCAATAAAAATCCGATAAATCGCTCGTGTGTACTCAACGGAGCCCTATGTATTATAATAGGCCTCTCCCGTTCGTTTTTCTCGTTGATATACGATAAATCAAATCGTTCGGCCTGAGCAAAATCAACTTGGTTGGTAGCCAAAGTAAATTCTCTACCTATGGCACTCCACACCTGAATATCGATTTTTGGACCGTAAAAAGCGGCTTCGTCCTCTACTTCCACAAACGATACATCCATACTTTGCAATACTCTACGAACCATATCTTCGGTTTTTAACCACAACTCCGGCATGTCGATGTACTTCTGACCCAATTTCGCTGGATCGTGCTTAGAGAAGCGCATCACGTATTTATCGATGCCAAACTTGGCGAAATATTTCAAATACAATGCGTTCACCGCCTTGAACTCTTGCTCAAACTGCTCTTCGGTACAATAGATATGCGCATCGTTCATTTGCAAACTGCGCACCCGCATCAACCCAAACAACTCCCCGCTTTGCTCATACCGGTAACAGGTACCGTACTCTGCCAATCGCAAGGGCAAATCCCGATAAGTACGCGGTACCGCGCGGAACATCTTATGGTGGTGAGGGCAGTTCATCGCCTTTAAATAGTATTTATCGCCATCGATTTCCATCGGCGGAAACATCGAATCGGCGTAATACGGCAAGTGGCCGCTCTTTAAATACATGCTCTCCTTGGCAATGTGGGGCGATTTCACTCGCTCATACCCTGCCTCGCGCTCCGTTTTCTTGGCGAAAGCCTCCAACGACTCAATGATAGCACCTCCGTTGGGCAACCAAAGCGGCAAACCCGGTCCTACATCGTCATCGAAGGTATAAATTTCCAATTCTTTACCCAATTTTCGGTGGTCGCGTTTTTTCGCTTCCTCCATCAGGTGCAAGTATTCTTCCAACTCCGATTTTTTGGGGAAGGTGATTCCGTAAATACGGGTAAGCTGCTTATTCTTCTCGTTTCCGCGCCAATACGCACCGGCTAAGTTGAGCAATTTTACCGATTTAATATGTCCGGTATGGGGAATATGCGGGCCTCTACACAAATCCGTAAATCCGCCTTGTTGGTAGAAGGTAATCCTACCGTCTGCCAATTCTTGCAATAATTCTACCTTATACGGATCGCCTTTTTCGGTGAAATACTGGATGGCTTCGTCCTTGGCTACTTCGGTTCTCACAAAGGCATTATCCTGCTTGGCCAGTTCCATCATTTTCTTTTCCAAGGCATCGAAATGCTCAGAAGAAAAAGAAATATCGCCAAAATCGATATCGTAATAAAACCCTTTATCGATGGGGGGACCGATAGCAAATTTGGCTCCGGGGAACAGGGATTCAATGGCTTCGGCCATCAAGTGGGCGGAGGAATGCCAGTAGGTAGATTTCCCTTCGTCGTCTTTCCACGTCAGCAGCTGCAAGGTAGCATCGGTAGTAATGGGTCGGGTTGCGTCCCACACTTGACCGTTTACTTTTGCGGCCAGCACATTGCGCGCGAGGCCTTCGCTGATGGAGGTGGCGATATCCATGGCGGTACTACCTTGGGGGTAGCTACGCACGGCGCCGTCGGGAAAGGAGATATTAATTTCCATGGATAGGGTTACAAAAATAAAGAAATGCGTGGGAAGAAATAATCTTTTTTTCTGATTTCTCTTGCAAATGAAGTAGGGATATTGCTATATTTGCAGCCCCATTGGTGAGGTGGGTGAGTGGCTTAAACCACCAGTTTGCTAAACTGACGAACGGGAAACTGTTCCGGGGGTTCGAATCCCCCCCTCACCGCCAGAAGGGTTTTCATTTCACTTCAATCACCTTTAAACCGTTGTTCTGCAACGGTTTATTTGTTTTATAGGGTTTTGCGTTGTTCTAGTTTTTTCACTTTTGTTCGCGTTTTTGTTCCTGTTATACCAAAAATGTTTCACCAAAACTCAACCCGCGATTTCATTGGGCTTCCCCATTTTCATTCGCAGGTTTTGGCAGGAAATCATTCAGATCAATCGCCAAGTGCAGTATTACAAATCCACAGCCGCAGAGCTCCAATATGAATACGGCAAAGCGGGCCGACAATTAAACATCAATCTGCTACAGAACTACCTCTTAGGCAAACATAAGACCCATTGGAACTTGATGGATTATGCCAACCATTACATCGCCAAGCGTGAAAAAACTGAAGGCAAGCGAATCGGAATAACCCATATCGCCAAAACCTTTGAATACGTAAAAGCATTCTTGGAACAAAATGGACAGAAAGACATCCCCCTAGACCATATCAACAAGGGCTGGATCACAGACCTGCACAACTTTTTCAAATACTACAAGATCGACAGCTACAACAAAAAGTTTGCACTCAGTACCATTCACAAACACTTTAGCAAAATCAAAACGGTTTTGCATGATGCGGTTAACAATGATGTGCTGGTCAAAAACCCGTTCGATGACTATCGCATTACCAAACCCAAATCTACCCGCGTTGGACTTGAACCCCATGAATTGAAAGCACTGATTGAATTGGAACTGCCGCCCTATGGCGAATTGGACAATGGCATTATTCTTCGTAATAGTAGGAGTAATCGATGCCTTTCATGAAAGTTTCGCGATCGTTTATTTTATTGGTCAAGGCCCTTGCCACCAGTTGCCCGATGACTTCGTGATCGACCGTACTAATGATCATAGCATTCATGTAATTGTCCTTGCTAATTTTACTCCAATCAACGCATTTGGCAAGTTCTTTTTTTAACATCAAATCCAACCATACCCTTGCGCTTCTGCCGTTTCCTTCCATAAAAGGATGGGCTTTGTTCATGGCGGCGTATTTTTCAATGATCTCATCAAATGAATGTTGAGGCATTTGGTCGATGTCTTTTAACGTGGCATTCAGGTGTTGAGCAAATACAAATCGATATCCGCCTTTTGAAATGTTTTTCGTCCTGATTTGTCCTGCAAAATCATACAATCCTCCAAAGAGATATGCATGGATCTGTTGAAGTCCCTTGGTTGTGCCAATTTCAATTTCATCGATGAGATTGCTCTCAAACAGGGTATAAGCCCTTTTTTTACTTTGCCCGTCGATGCTGGTATCGCTGTAAAGAAACCAATCCAAAAACTTCATGGACTTATTATTGGGAAAGTGCTTGGCTAGGGCGATGACGCCTTCACTATCAAGTAAATCAGCCATTCTTTTCCTTCCATCTGGGGCAATGATTTTCAATTGGGTAGTGGCACTAACCAGTTGATTATTTTCCTTTTTTAGTTTGGCTTTGAGGTACTTCCAGTAGTTGCGAACTCTCTGATATTCATTCTCTTCATTTAACACCGCAACAACATCCAAGACGCTAAACCACCATTTGGCATTGGTTTCATCCCAGACCGCACGCACTTCACGGTCGTTGAAAAAACGGATGGATATTTTTAATGGTTCAGACATCTTATGGGTTCTTTGCCCACGGGCATGGAAACAGAAATTGGAGGATAACCCTTTGCAAAATATTCATGGTGATATTGAAAGCACAGTGTTCCATAGCGATCCTGAGATAGTTCACCTGCTAATCGATCATCAAAGTAAACGTTGGTCTTATTTTCCATGGAAAGTAATATTCAGTCCAAGGGCATGAATTACCCTAAGTGCTTTGTCGATTTGACAAGTTGGTTTACCATTTTCCAGGTCCGAAATAAATCGAATCCCCAAACCGCACGACAGTGCAACTTCGGTTTGCGTAAATCCAAGTAACTTGCGATGACTTTTTATGATTAGACCCAAATCTTTGCTATTCATATTTTACCGTTCAGGATTATTACATCAAATTTAAGTAACAAACAATAAATATTTACTGCTCGGGAATATTTTTTCAATTCCGATTAAGAAAAGCATTTTTTACCGATCGGGAATAAACCACCAATTTAATACCTAATTTGGCGATTATAACCACCAAATTCATACCCAATCTGGTGATTATAACCAACCATTTATTACAAAAGCCCAAGTTCGGCCCTTTCAATGAAAAACACTAAATTGGCCTACCACCTACCCTACTCATTCAATTACGCAGCAACATCACCATGAAAATCAGAGTACTTTTAATTGCTTTTTGTTATTTTACACTCCCCGCTTGCATAGACAGCGGAGAATCGGGCACAGGAAGAAAAGCCGTTTATGTAAAACCGAGTATCGACTCTAGAGGCAGGTATAGAAAAGGTCACGTACGAAGATCTGTAAGCACCAACAAGAATGCCATTAAAAACCAGAACCGTTCAAGGTATTATTACCAAACGAGGGGCAAATACCGACGCAAAAAATAAAACGTAATTCCCCACCCCTTGCTTCTAGCAACTCGTCTAAGTCCTTTTCCCTCCGTCCTTTTCCCTCCTTCCCTTCCCCATCCTCAATATGTTCTTTACTGTTCCCGCGAACCACCGATTGCGGCAATTCCCAGTTCAGCACTACCCCATGCCATGGCTTCAGGCTCACTCCTCTCCAATAACCGCCAAATTTCTAAATTCCGTAATAACTAAAATCCCAAATTCCTAAAACTTTTGATTTTTGATAAGTTTTAGGAATTTGCAGTATCTTCGTTCCATGCAAACGGTTCTACGTAGCCAATACCTAGATGTACTTAAGGTACTCAAGGACAAGAATTTAATCAAAGTTGCAACCGGAGTTCGACGTTGCGGTAAGTCAACGTTAATGTCGCAATTCCAGGATCTATTGCGCGGCGAAAATGAAACTGTTTCTATCATCTCTATTAATATTGACATGCCCGACTTCCGATTTTTGGCTGAAAAAAGTTGGAAAGAAGTCTACGACTATATCATTGAACATCTTCGAAAGGATGTAACCAACTATGTCTTTATTGATGAAGTACAGAATGTGAGAGAATTCGAGAAATTATTGGAGGGTTTGTATGTTCACCCGAATATTGACCTCTACGTTACGGGCTCCAACGCCTTCCTATTATCCAGCGAACTCGCTACGTTACTTACCGGCAGAGCATACGAAATTCATGTTTTACCATTTTCATTCGCTGAATTTATCCATTTCACAGGCAAATCCAACAACTTAGACAGGGCTTTTGCAGAGTATATTAGAACCGGAGGCTTCC
>CAYUNO010000054.1:0-11491 GCA_964446075.1 uncultured Flavobacteriaceae bacterium
CACGTTCAGTTGATCAGAAGCGATGTGCTCAATTTGTAAATCCAGCTGGGAAAACAAATCCATTGGCCTGTTTTGTATTGGATGGAAACAAGGTATCGTACATAACCATGGTATCAAATGAGGTTTTTTTCTCTTTACGACCATTTTTAAGTTTTGTAAAATTTGAAAAACCTATGTTTGAAATTACCAATTCAACATCACCATCTGAATCCTCATCAAAAGTAAAACAAGCACTACCATTAGCATGTCTTGGTTTAAGTTTTAATGTAAAAGGCGGGCATTCTCCTAAAACAATGGAATTATTTACACCTTCGTTAAAATAGCCAAAGCAGACATCCATTATTTGAAATTCAAACGTGTCCGAAGACCAACCCATTTCACTTCGAACATCTCTAAATTGACGATAAGTAAAGTTCCCTGCATCGTATGTTAGTAAGTCTAAATCGCCATCCCCGTCCATATCTTTTATCTCCGGCAAATCCAAAATTGGAAAGCTGATAAGGTTGTATAACGGTAGATTATCTCCTTCTGAATATTGATTTCTATAAAACAAGTCACCCAAATCGGTAAATCTAAGATCACCCGTTGGAGCAGGTGATAATTGTTTAAAAATCTTCAATCCACCTGTTTTTGTTGAAGTGAAAATATCCAATTTCCCATCCGAATTTAAATCTGCTGTTTTATAGTAATAATTCCCTTTGGGTAGTTGATATTCATATTCCGGTTGATATTTAAACTGATCGTCTTTAATTCTGATATATGTAAATAATTTTGCATCGTATCGATCAAACACAATAATATCCAATTGTCCATCTAAATTTAAATCTAAATGACAAAATTGAGGCGCGTTTAATCCTCCAATAAAGGGCTGTTCAATTAAAAAATCATTGATGTAAAACGGCACAGAAACAGTACTTGTTCTATACTGAATTCTTGACGTATCATAGTCTGATTCGGCCAAAAGTATTGGGGAATAGCCGATATTTACTATTATCACTGCCAGTAAACAGATTTTTCGTATTGATGATGTTAGTACTGATTTAAACATAAGTTTACTCCGAAAATACTGAATATTACCTGGAATTGAAATATGATTTGATATATTCCATTTCCTTTTGCAATTATTCCCACTGATTATTGATTTATTGTAATTTTACCAAATCGATGGGTGAAATAGAAAGTCTATACGAAATATTCGAAAAAAACGAATATAGATATTCTACGGATAGTAGAAATATTCATTTAGGAGATATCTTTTTTTGTCTTGTAGGTGAGAAATTTGATGCTAATCTTTTTGCCGAAGAGGCCTTAGGGAAAGGTGCGAAATTGGTTATTACAAACCGCGAAGATTTAAGAAACAAAGATGGATATTTCTTCACTACAGATACCTTGGTTGCTTTCCAGGAATTGTCTAAATTTCACGCGGCCAAAATGCCAGCAAAGAAAATTATCATTGGGGGCAGTAACGGTAAAACAACTACAAAAGAATTGGTGCATTGTGTATTATCCGATATTGGAGAAACACATGTAACTGCTGGAAACTTTAATAATCATATTGGGGTACCAATTACCTTACTTGGGATCAGATCCTACCACAAATTTGCAGTTATTGAAATGGGGACCAACCATCCTGGTGAAATGAATTTGTTATGTTCAATGGTAGTCCCCGATTTAGGTTTAATTACCAATATTGGGAAAGAACATCTAGAAGGATTTGGTGATATCGAGGCGGTTGCAAGAGAAGAAAGCGAAGTGTATTTGCGTTGTTTAGAATGCAATGCCGCAGCAGTGGTTAATACGGATGATTCGTGGTTGAATTCAATGTCGAAAAGACTAAAGAATATAATTAAAATACATATTCAAAGCGAAATTCACACCTCCGTTTCCTCGGCAAATAATGATGCATTTTCGGCCAGTATTATTCAAGAAATGCCTCATTTACAATTAACTTTATTGGGCAACGGTCAATTGATTGAAAATTGTCATTTTAACATTGCTGGATCTTACAACGCCTACAACATACTATTTGGATTAGCAGTTGGATTTCATTTTGGCAGATCTGTTGAAGACTGTTTAAATTCAATGAAGCCCTATTCTCCTAAAAATAATCGAAGCGAATGGAGAAAGATTGGCAATACCTCCATTTTTTTAGATGCATATAATGCAAATCCGAGCAGTATGGAAGCCGCAATTCGTTCCTTTAATACGTTAACAGGAGAGAAAATTTATTTCTTGGGTGATATGTTAGAACTTGGCGATCACAGTAAAGCTGAGCACTTACATTTATTAGATTTACTTAGAGAGTTAAATATTGAGGAAAATGCCTATCTAGTTGGTAATGAATTCTATACGCATTGCACTAAATATCCACTTCGATTTACCGACACAAGTAGCCTGTTAGCATGGTTGGATACGCATCCGATAAAGGCTGACTATATATTTGTCAAGGGATCAAGAGGTGTCAAAATGGAAACTGTGTTAGAACATTTCCAGAACTAACACAGTTTTAATTTGTCAGGTCGATTTCCATCGTCCTAAATTTCAAGTATAAATCTTATTGATTCAAAAGCATTACAGCTCCTGTAGCAAGCATATTTACTATGGCTAAAGGTATAAGGGATTTCCAACCTAATCTCATTAACTGATCATAACGGAATCGTGGTAATGTCCAACGAATCCACATAAATACAAAAACAAAGAAGAAGATTTTTGCAAACATTACAGCTACCTGTAATAATGACAACACGGTAGGATTCGCGATTGCATCCATCCCAGGAAAATTGTATCCTCCTAAATAAACGCTCGCCATCACTGCGCTAGATACAAACATATTGATATATTCAGCAAACAAGTAAAAACCTAATTTCATGGAAGAATATTCAGCGTGATAACCACCAATCAGTTCAGTTTCACATTCAGCCAAATCAAACGGTGCTCGGTTACATTCGGCCAATGCACAAATGAAGAACAACAAGAATCCCAATGGCTGATACCAGATATTCCAATTCAAACCATGTTGTTGTTCTACCATTTCACGCAAACTCAACGTTCCTGTCATCATAACCACAGCAATCAATGCCAAGCCCATGCTTAACTCATAACTGATCATCTGTGCACTTGCTCTAATAGCGCCATATAAAGAATACTTATTATTTGATGCCCATCCACCAATCATAATTCCATATACTCCAATACTCACGATACCCATTACATATAAAACTCCAATATCAACATCGGCAACTTGCAAGGATACGTTTCTACCAAATATTTCAATAGAAGTACCCCAAGGAATTACTGCACTGGTTATGGTAGCAACGATCATGGCAGTTGCTGGACCTATAATAAACAACCATTTCTCTGCTGTTTTTGGAATAATTTCTTCTTTAAATAATAATTTACCGCCATCAGCAAACGGCTGCAGTAAACCTAGAGGACCAACACGATTTGGACCTAATCGATCTTGGAAATATGCCGCAATTTTTCTCTCACCGAAAGTAAGATATAGAGCAATCACAAGAGTAACCGCTAGGATTACAACAATTAATATTAACTTTTCAATAATTAACGCGTAATCCATATTAAGCTTTATTTAGTAGTGGAGTATGCTGTGGAACTTCCATTTCATAATGGTTAGCTGAAATCACGGAGGTGCGATCGATATGTCTAGGACCTTCAATGGTCCAATCCGATTTTTCTTTTTTATGAAATCTACAATCGTTACAAATAAATTCTTTTACTTCTCCGAATTGATCTTTCTTAGCTGTTACTCGTGCAATTTCATCTCCTATCATCCATACTACAGCCTTACCTGAACAAGTTGGGCAATCTCGGTGAGCATCCATTGGCTTTGTGTACCAAACCCTAGATCGAAACCTAAATGTTTTATCGGTTAATGCCCCCACTGGACAAACATCTATCACATTTCCTATAAAATCATTGGTTAGGCTATTTTGAATATAGGTACCTATTTCAGCTGCATCACCACGTTTTAGAACCCCATGTTCTCTTTCATTTGTAAGTTGGTTAGCTGTATAAACACAACGATAACACAAGATACAACGAGTCATATGTAATTTGATATACTCACCAATATCTATTTTTTCAAACGTTCTGCGTTCAAACTCGTAACGGGTGTTTGATTTACCGTGTTCGTATGCGAGATCTTGCAAATGACACTCCCCTGCTTGATCGCAAATTGGACAATCTAGAGGATGGTTTATTAAAAGCATCTCAACTACTCCTGCACGGGCATCTAAAACACGCTGACTTGACTTATTTTTGATTTCCATTCCATCCATTACCGTTGTTGAGCAACTAGCAATCAATTTTGGCATAGGTCTTGGATCTTTTTCCGATCCTTTAGAAACTTCAACCAAACAGGTTCTGCACTTTCCTCCGCTTCCTTTTAAACTTGAGTAATAGCACATTGCAGGAGGAACACTATCCCCTCCCAACATTCTCGCTGCATTTAATATCGTTGTACCGGGATCTACTTCTATAGTATGTCCGTCAATGGTAACTTTAAATTTCGGTGTAGATTCTGACATATTGATTATGCATTAACGGGTTCAAAAGTCTTTTCTTTAACCAAGCCGTAATTAGTTTCTAAGCAACGCTTTGGCTCATTTACGTGCCATTCAAATTCTTCTCTGAAATGTCTTATTGCTGCTGCAACTGGCCATGCCGCTGCGTCTCCAAGCGGGCAAATGGTATTACCTTCAATTTGTCTTTGGATATCCCATAACAAATCAATGTCTGCCATTTTACCATGCCCATATTCTAATCTATGCAATACTTTTTCCATCCAGCCAGTACCTTCTCTGCAAGGTGAACATTGGCCGCAACTTTCGTGGTGATAAAATCTAGAGAAATTCCAAGTATTCCTAACGATACATTGGTCTTCATCGTAAACAATAAATCCACCGGAGCCCAGCATACTTCCACTTGTAAAACCACCATCGGCTAAACTTTCATAGGTCATTAAGCGTGATTCTCCCGTAGCAGTTTTTGTAATTAAATAATGAGGCAGTATAGGAACGGAAGATCCACCGGGAACGCAAGCTTTTATGCGTTTTCCGTTTTTAATTCCTCCACAATATTGATCAGAATAGATGAACTCTTCAACAGAAACACCCAATTCAATCTCATATACACCTGGCTTATTGATATTTCCAGAGGCTGAAATTAGTTTGGTTCCCGTACTTTTACCAACGCCGATTGCTGCGTAAGCATCACCACCTTCATTTACAATGGGCACAACCGCAGCTATGGTTTCAACATTGTTAACAACCGTAGGTCTTGCCCACAATCCTTGTACAGCAGGAAAAGGAGGTTTCATTCTAGGGTTGCCACGTTTTCCTTCCAAACTCTCTATAAGAGCTGTTTCTTCTCCGCAGATGTAGGCTCCAGCACCTGGACTTACATATAAATCTAGATCGTAACCAGATCCCTGAATATTTTTCCCTAACCACCCATTTGCATAGGCTTCCGCTATGGCCTTTTCCAAAATCTGCAAAACATACATGTATTCGCCACGAATGTATATGTAAGAAGAGTTACAACCCAATGCATAGGAAGAAACAATCATTCCTTCGATTAGCAAATGGGGAATCTTCTCCATCAAATAACGGTCTTTGAATGTTCCGGGTTCGGATTCATCGGCATTACATAATAAATGACGAGGTACACCTTCGGGCTTGGCTATAAAACTCCATTTCATCCCAGTGGGAAAACCTGCTCCGCCTCTACCTCTAAGCCCTGATTTCTTCACTTCCTCTACAACATCCTCTGGCGACATGGATTTTAACGCTTTTTCTACCGATTTATAACCACCGTTTTTACGATAAACGTCGTAGGTATTGATTCCGTCAACGTGAGCGTGTTCAAGCAATAATTTTCTAGCCATTGTTTTCTAGCCCCATATAATTAGCTACCGGTTTATTTCGGTACATTTCTATCAATTGATCTACTTTCTCCTCGGTTAAATGCTCATGAAATTTCTCACCAGCTTGAAGCATCGGAGCATATCCGCAAGCACCCAAACATTCCACGGTTTTTAGGGTAAAAATACCGTCAGCAGTGGTTTCACCGTCTTTTATCCCAAGTTTCTTTTCTATATAAGCAACAATAGTTTCAGCGCCTTCGATCATGCACGGGCCTGTTCTACAAACTTCCAATTTTACCTTACCAACAGGTTGAGTATCATACATACTGTAAAAAGTAGCAACTTCATATACCTCAATTGGTAAAATATGCAGTAATCTAGCCACATAATCCATTACGGGAGTGGATAAATAACCAAAATGTGCCTGGGCAATATGTAAAACACGAATCAATGCGCTTTTCTGCTTACCTTCAGGAAACTGTGAGGTTAACCTGCCTACTTCTTTAAGTAGGTTTTCTGGAAATTGAATTTCTTGATTTTCGGTCATGGTTATGCGTCTAATTCTCCGGCAATTACATTCATGGAACTCATGGTTAAAATGGCATCACTTAATACAGAATCTTTAATCATTTCTGGGTACGCCTGATAATAAATAAAGCATGGTCTGCGGAAATGCAAACGATAAGGAGTTCTGCCACCATCGCTTACTAAATAATAGCCTAATTCGCCGTTGCCACCTTCTACAGAAAAATAAACCTCGCCTTTGGGAATTGCGGTTTCGCCCATTACTATTTTAAAATGATAAATTAGCGATTCCATGCTGCGATATACTTCCTCTTTTGGAGGCAAGTAGAAATCAGGAACGTCTGCGTGGTGTTTTCCGGAAGGCATTTTTGCCAAAGCTTGCTTTATAATGCTAACACTTTGGCGAATTTCCTCTTGTCTAACCATGTATCTATCGTACGTGTCTCCGTCTTTTCCAATGGGTACGATAAAATCAAAATCTTCATAACTACAATATGGATTCATAACTCGTACGTCATAATCCACGCCTGCGGCACGTAAATTAGGCCCTGCAAAGGAATAAGCCAATGCTCTTTCTGCCGAAATTGGACCTGCACCAATTACTCGATCCATAAATATCCTATTACGCGTTAACAACTTGTCGAATTCACCAAATTTCTCCGGAAACTCATCTAAGAATTTATTCAATTTCGACATAAATGTAGGAGAAAAGTCTCTTTCGAAACCTCCAACCCTACTGATATTGGTAGTTAACCTTGCTCCACAAACCTCTTCAAACAATTCGTATATCTTTTCACGTTCTTGGAAAACATAGGTAAAGCCAGTTAGTGCACCCGTATCAACGCCAATAACAGAATTACAAACCAGGTGGTCGGCAATTCTTGCCAATTCCATGATTATTACACGCATGTAATCCACCTTTTTCGGAACTTCTATTCCGGCTAATTTTTCAACTGTAAGGTGCCATCCGATATTATTGATGGGAGATGAACAATAGTTTAATCTATCTGTTATTGGGGTGATTTGATTGTAGGGCCTTCTTTCTGCTAATTTTTCGAAAGCGCGATGAATATACCCAACGGTTTGTTCGGCCTCGATAATTCTTTCTCCATCTACTTTGAGCACATTTTGAAAAATCCCATGTGTGGCCGGGTGAGTTGGACCAAGGTTTAGTGTTGCAATATCCCCATCGATGGTGTCTCTACTCACCATTTGACCTTGTTTATTAAAAGTTATCTCGCTCATCGTCCGAAGAATGTATTATTTTTATCATCACGGGTTTCATCCTCTAAAGCATATTGCTTTCTCAATGGATGGTAATCCATTTCGTCCATATTTAAAATTCTCCTTAAGTTTGGATGGCCTTCAAAATTAATTCCATAAAAATCAAATGTCTCACGTTCCATCCAGTTGGCACCTGCATATACTTGCACCATAGTAGGAATATTTAAATCCTCTTCCGCTAGGTACACACGGATTCTAATTCTATGATTTTCAGCTAGATTATGCAAATGATAAATCACTTCAAATTCCGAACCTTTTCTTTCAGGATAATGTGCTCCACATAAATCTGTAAGAAAGATAAATCCATGATTATCTCTCAACTGTTGAATTGCTGATACAACTTGATCTTTGGAGATAACAAAGTTTAGCATACCATAATCATCCAATGAACTTACTGCTTTACTATCAGTAAATCCATTAACAGCTTGAATTACGATATCGTTATTTGCGTGAATAGACATTATTTTTCGGTAGTTTCAATGTTGTAACTTTCCAACATCTTCTTGTATTCGTCGGAATTTCTTCTTCTCAAACTTTCGTTTTTTGCTAATTCTTGAATTTTCATCAAGCCTTCTATAATTTGTTCTGGTCTTGGCGGACATCCAGGAACATACACATCCACTGGAATTATTCTATCTATTCCTTGTAATACGGAATAGGTATCAAATATACCTCCACTGCATGCGCAAGCACCTACAGATAAAACCCATTTAGGTTCGGCCATCTGATCATAAACCTGCTTTAAAACTGGACCCATTTTTTTTGCAATGGTACCCATTACCATCAACAAATCAGTTTGTCTAGGTGTAAATGCTAATCGCTCCGAACCAAATCGGGCTAAATCGTAGTTAGCACCCATGGTTGCCATAAATTCAATACCACAACAGGATGTTGCAAATGGTAACGGCCACAGAGAATTAGCTCTCGCCAAACCTATAGCCTTGTCTAATGACGTGGCAAAAAAGCCTTGTCCTTCAATACCTTCCGGTGCTTCTCCAATTTTAACCATTAGTTGAATTATTTTAAATTACTTTTCCCATTCTAGGGCACCCCGTTTCCAAACGTATAAAAAACCCATAAGGAAGATCGACACAAAAGCTAATACAGCCATGAAGCCTTCCCATCCCATTGATTTGAAATTTACCGCATATGGGTAGAAGAAAATAACTTCAACATCAAATAGAACGAATAGTATAGCCGATAAAAAATACTTTACTGAAACTGGAAATCGAGCATCTCCTTTAATTTCTATACCACATTCAAAGTTATCTTCTTTTCTAGCGGTTTTTCGCGATGGACCTAACAAGTGAGATAAGCTCAATGTTAAAACTACAAACCCTACCGCTACTCCCATTTGCAATAAAATTGGGATATAAGATTCTGGTGTACTCATGTTCGTGCGCAAATTTAATAAATCCAACATAGTTAAGCAGATTTTTGTTTGATAATTTGATAAATTCCAAATCAAATTTTCAATTAACTTTGTTTATTATCTAAATATGGCAAAAAAATTATTAACCCAAGTTGTTGTTTTGTTAAGTGCTACGTCAATTTTCATCGTTTTTAATGCTTCTAGTAATGGACGAGGAAGCGAAGATAGAACCGGTGCACCGGGTAGTTCTGGAACCTGTGCTTCTTGCCACGGTGGAAGTAATAATCTAAATGGTCAAGTAAGTTTAGAGTTAATAGACAAAACTAGCTCAGCGGTGGTTAACGAGTACATTCCAGGAAATACATACATCGTATCCGTAAAAGCCAGTGGAACATCCACCAAAATGGGATTTCAAAGCACCATATTAAATAGTAGTAATCAAAATATTGGTTCCATTGCCAACCCATCTTCAGGTGCTGCAGTATACACAAGTGGGAGAAATATTGCGGGTCATACTTCAGGAAGCAGCACTGGATCATGGACATACGAATGGACAGCACCTTCATCAAATCAAGGTGTAGCTACCATTTACGGCGTATCTGTAATTTCAAATAAAAATAGTACAGATAATGGCGATCAAGTAGTAACAAACAAAATAACCATTAATCCGGCAGCAAGTAATTCGCTTCAAGCAATAAATAACAATGCCATAAGAATATATCCAAACCCAAGTTTAGGAACTTTATACTTTACAAAACAAGTAGAGTCCATAACTGTTTTTGATGTAAATGGAAAGGAAATATTATCGGCAGAAGTTGCAGGTAACCAATACCATCTTCCAAAATTAGTAGGGGGTATTTATTTTGTGAAAATGAAATTTGATGGTGGAAATTCTCATCAAAGAATTCTTTTACAAGATTAATTACATTATCTTTTCTAGGTTGATTTACACACAGATATTGGGCAATTTCACGGTCCAATTTTGATATTATCACTTTTGTTTTTCGCGATTATTAAGCCATTGATGATAATTTTTTGCGTTCTTGTTGTGCTCGGATAATGTTACTGTAAAATTATGGGTACCCGAATTATCGGGTTTAGCACAGAAAAACAAATACGGATAATTGGCCCCAAACAAAACCGAATCAATGGCTTTAGTATCTGGAATACATAAGGGTCCTGGAGGTAATCCATTAACTTGATAGGTATTATATGGAGAATTTATTTTGGTATCACTCAATAAAACTCTTCCAGTTCTACCTCTGGCATAAACAACGGTAGGATCGGCTTCTAATCGCATACCTTTTTTCAATCTTAATTTGTAGACAGAGGCTATTTTGCCAAATTCTTTGGTTGCATTGCTTTCCTTAGTGACGATTGAAGCCAAAGTAACTGCTTCAATTACAGACAAACGGTTAATTTCCGCTGCCGCCTTTCTCCTATCACTCCAAAATTTTCCAAAAGATTCCTTGTACATTCTATCTAAAAAATCTCTGGGAGAATAATTTGAATTTAAGTTATATGTATTTGCAATAAAAAGACAGTGGGCAGTTTGGGTTGTTAATCCATATACTTTATAAATTGAATCTGTTGAAAACCAGGAATTTATATTTTGCCATTTCGTATTGGATGTTTTTTGATTATAATCAAAAATAATATCGTGGAATACATCTTGCAGGGTTCCACTTGATCTTAAAACCCAATCAAAACTGGTTGCTTTATAATTTTTGACCATTTTCAATAAATTCCAAACATTTGTATTGGGTTTAACTGAAATAATAATTTTCTTATTAAAATTAACTTTCTGTTGTTTTGCCAACCAAGCGAAACTAGGATACGTTTTTATTCCCAAATTTGAAAAAATCAAACTATTTATAGAATCACTCGATATATTAGAATTTATAACAAGTTTTACATTTTTTACATTATTAGACTGCCATTCTTGAATAGATAAAAAAACAGTTAAACTCACAAAGAGAATTACCAATAGAATGAGGATCGATTTAAATTTCACAATACAAAATTGGGTAAATTGGTAGTTATTAAACAAACAATTTGCAAAAATTACAAAAACTGACTATTTGCAACATGCAGTCAGAATTTTATTCATCGAATTGAAGTAGGTTTGTAATATGAAAATTGCACTTGTAGGCTATGGGAAAATGGGGAAAGTCATCGAAGAAATAGCTATTGAGCGAAATCATCAAATTGTAGCTAGATTTAATTCACAGCACCCATTAAACGATGAAAATTGGGTGAATTGTGATGTTGCTATTGAATTTACTAATCCAGAAATAGCTGTTCACAACATTGAATTTTGTCTAAATAAAGGAGTTGCCATCTGTATTGGTAGTACGGGTTGGTATAACCATTTACCTAAAATGCAACAATTATGTATACAAAATAATGCTAGTATGTTAGCTTCA
>CAYUNO010000055.1:0-11382 GCA_964446075.1 uncultured Flavobacteriaceae bacterium
AGCGAATTTCCGTAGCCGATACCAACCAAAAATCTCAAAAGCTTTACACTTGGAATATGTTAACCAATTTCCGTGTTCAGCCCAAGGTGAGGGCAATCCACCAAATGCCGAGACAAGCTTTTTTACAGTTTTTAGGATTTACTATTCCTGCATCGGCCGATGTTAAACACAGAATCAAATGGATGGGATGCTCGTTTTACGGTGGGAATCAATCCTTAGTAGATTATATTTCAGTAAACGAACCCAGCATTGGAATTGTTCAAAAACAAGCCGATTACACCAATGTTGAAAATGGTTTTGGATTGTTCGCTTCGCGTGTACAGCAACAGATATTGAACATTCCTTTGGATAAAAACTCCTTACCGGTGTTGCAGAAAGACAGTAACACACGGAAGTTGAATTTTGTACCGTAACAGTACTGTAGTAGTTTTAATATAAGTGGTGTCGGTTTTAATAAAATCGGACAATTTGAACCCTTGTTGTTTTTGATTTTTGGGCTTTTAGGCACAAGTGGCAGATTTGCTGACATTCCGTCACAGTGATTCGTTGTTTTTGTGCTTGGTACGGCAATTGTCAATATTGGACAAAAGTTATTTACAAAATGAGCAAAATCATCGGAATCGACTTAGGAACCACCAACAGTTGCGTTGCAGTGTTGGAAGGTAACGAACCTGTTGTAATTGCAAACAGCGAAGGCCGCAGAACTACTCCCTCCATCGTGGCTTTTATGGACAACGGAAATGGAGAGCGTAAGGTAGGTGACCCAGCTAAACGCCAAGCAATCACCAATCCACAGCATACTATTCAATCCATTAAGCGTTTCATGGGAGAAAAGTACTCAAATATGAGTTCTGAAATCTCACGCGTACCCTATAAAGTGGTTAAAGGCGACAACGACACCCCTCGTGTTGAAATTGGAGATCGTACCTATACCCCGCAAGAGATATCGGCCATGACCCTTCAAAAAATGAAGAAAACAGCCGAAGATTATTTGGGAATGGAAGTTACCCGTGCGGTGATTACCGTACCTGCATATTTCAATGACGCGCAACGTCAGGCTACCAAAGAAGCGGGCGAAATCGCGGGTTTAAAAGTAGAACGTATCATCAACGAACCTACTGCGGCGGCTTTGGCTTACGGCTTGGACAAAAAGAGCGAAGACATGAAAATCGCCGTGTACGATTTAGGAGGCGGTACATTTGACGTATCGATCTTGGAATTGGGCGATGGTGTTTTTGAAGTGAAGAGCACCAACGGGGATACACATTTAGGTGGTGATGATTTCGACCAAGTGATCATTGATTGGATGGCCGATGAGTTCAAGAGCGAAGAGAACATGGACTTGCGTAAAGACCCCATGGCTTTGCAACGTTTGAAAGAAGCCGCAGAAAAAGCAAAAATTGAATTGTCGTCTTCTCCTGAGACCGACATTAACCTTCCCTATATTACAGCAATGGATGGTGTTCCCAAACACCTAGTTCGCAAATTAAGCAGAGCGAAGTTTGAGCAATTGGCTCATGATTTGGTTCAGCGTACATTGGAACCTTGTAAAAAAGCATTAAAAGATGCAGGATATACTTCCTCTGATATCGACGAAGTGATTTTGGTAGGTGGTTCAACCCGTATTCCTGCTATTCAGAAGTTGGTAGAAGATTTCTTCGGGAAAGCTCCATCAAAAGGGGTAAATCCAGACGAAGTAGTGGCTGTTGGTGCGGCCATTCAGGGGGGTGTATTAACCGGTGAAGTGAAAGATATCTTGTTATTGGACGTAACTCCATTGAGTTTAGGTATTGAAACCATGGGAGGTGTTATGACCAATATGATTGATGCCAACACTACCATTCCATCGAAAAAGACAGAAACATTTAGTACTGCTGCCGATAATCAGCCTTCGGTGGAAATACATGTTATCCAAGGTGAGCGTAAGATGGCTGCCGACAATAAAACTATCGGTAGATTTATCTTAGATGGTATTCCTCCAGCTCCTCGTGGTACACCACAAATCGAGGTAACCTTTGATATTGATGCCAATGGTATATTGAGTGTTAGCGCAAAGGATAAAGCAACAGGTAAAGAGCAAAAGATCCGTATCGAAGCTTCTTCTGGATTAAGCAAAGAAGAAATCGAAAAAATGAAAAAAGATGCGGAAATGAACGCAGAATCGGATCGAATCAGAAAAGAGGAAGCCGATAAAGTTAACGCTGCAGATCAATTGGTATTCTCTACCGAGAAGCAGTTGAAAGAATACGGCGATAAGATTCCTGCTGAAAAGAAATCGGTAATTGAAACAGCATGCGATCGTTTGAAGAAGGCTGTAGGTGAAAAGAATTTCGCAGAAATGGAATCGGCTTCTACCGAATTGAACGATGCTTGGCAGGCGGCATCTCAAGACATGTATAACGCAACAGGTGGAAATCCTGGCGACATGGGCGGTGATGCGGGTGCTGGTGCCGGTGCAGGCGCTGGTGCTGGATCAGGAAAAACTGGCGACGAAGTTCAGGATGTGGACTTCGAAGAAGTAAAGTAATATAATTTACAATGGTTAGAAAGGCTGTCTCTTGTGAGGCAGCCTTTTTTGTTAATTTCAGGTAATGATCTACTTTTTTAAAACACGAGTACAGATTCAATAATGTTACCTTTGTGATGGGTATAGTATAAGAAATGGTCTAATTTAAACGTTTATTGAAGTTGACTAGAACATATTATTTCCGAAGTTAAAAATAACCATGAGTACAAAACAGCGCAACAAACGAATTTTTGCCATCGTATTGGCGATAGGGCTATTATGGGGGATTTGGGAGTGGACGAAACAACGGGATGCGCAGCGGATTGCGGAAATTAAAGAAAAGGAAAATACCATTGTTGGCGATACGGTGGTACCCGTTACCCTTTCGGATACTGCAGGGATGGAATTAATTGAAATTGATAGTGTGAAAATGCTTGCGGCTTTTCAGCGTGCTGCCAATCGATACTCGCAAGCCTTTTTAGCTAAGAATGCCGAGGTATGTGCTGAATATGCTCTTCCCGCTATGATTAAAGCCAATGGCGGAATTGATAAATATAAAAATAAGTTAAACGCATATTTCGCAAGAGATCCTATTGTTCCAGATCGGGTAATTGCTGGTCCTGTGGAACGCATTGGCCCCAAACTGGATAAGGAAGGTTACGGTCATGGTTGGTATTGTGTAATGCCCGTTCGCAGGTATATAACCGTAGAGGGTAAACAAATGTTGGACATTCAACACATGGCGGGACAAACATTGGACGAAGGAAAGCATATTTACTTTATCGATATCACGGGGATGCCTTGGGAAAAGATTGAGCAGGTAATGCCGGATATTGATTTCTTGGTAAAAAAATAATTGAAGGATTGCGCGGTTGATTAGCGGTTAGATTAGTTGTTAGATTAGCGATATGATTAGCGCTTTGACAACGTTTAAATTAGCGGTAGGATAAGCCCAACAATTTAATTCAATCGTGTTATAATTAAATTCAACACGAATTACTACCTAAATTGGCAGCCCATTAATCACATCGCTCTGAAAATAAAAAAGGCTACCTCTTTTGAGATAGCCTTCTATAGGTAATTCTTATTAATTCTTATTTAGATGCAGTTAAGCGCATTTTTCGACGTGGAGTTTTCTCTTGTTTCTCTTCGTCAAACGCAGCGATTCCGGTAATGGCTTGGTCTACCAAGATTCTACCGCAATTTTCGCAATCGATGATACGGTAGTGGGCACGGATATCGGAATGACGTTGTGGTGGAATTTTAGAAAAGCAACCTCCGCAAGAGCTTCTGATAATAGGAGCAACGGCGATACCGTTTTTCATGTTGGTACGAATTCTAGAATAAGCGCGACCCAAACGAGCATCTAATTTATTAGCAGCGGCATCGCGTTCTAGAGAAATTTTAGCAATTTCCTCGGCGTTTTCTTTTTCAATTTCAGTTAACTCGGCTTTTTTGAAATCCAAATCTTTTTGCTTGGAGTCTAATGTGCCTTGAGTTTTGTCTAAAATCTCTTGTTTGCCTTCAATTTGCTTTCCGAAGTCGCGAATTTTCTTCTCCGCGGATAGAATTTCCAAACCAGCAATTTCTTTCTCTTTATTGATGGCATCATACTCACGGCTATTTTTAATATTATTCAACTGATCATCGTATTTTTCGATGGCGCGTTGAAAATCTTTAATAGCATTTTTCTTTGAAGAAATTTCGTGGTTGTAGCTATCGATTTCTTCGGTAATATGCTGAACGCGGGTTTGCAAGCCAGCTATTTCGTCTTCCAAATCGGCAACCTCCATTGGCAGTTCGCCAAGAACGGCGCGAAGGGCGTCGATACGGGAATCGATTTGCTGCAATTTCCACAAATCCTTTAATTTCTTATCAATGGTAACGTCCATGGTTTATATATAATCTATTGGGTTGGTAACAGTTTCGGCAAAAATGGTTGCAAAATTAGGGAATTTTGCTGATAAAATCTCAGAAAAGAGTTGCATTGTAAATTTCTCGCTTTCGAAGTGGCCGATATCACAAAGGAGCAGGGAATTACCGGCATCAAAAAACTCGTGGTATTTAACGTCTGAGGTAATGTATGCTTGGGCTCCGGCGGCTTTTGCGGCGGCGATCAGGAAACTTCCTGAACCGCCGCAAACCGCCACTTTGGCGATTGGCAAATCTGCCGAAACCGTAAATTTTACGGATTTTAAATTCATCGATTGTTTCAAATATTGCAAAAACTCCTGCTTAGTCATTGGTTTCGGCAGATTGCCAATGGCGCCGGAACCAAATTCTCCGCTTGTATTATCGATTCGAATCCACTCGTGAGCCACTTCTTCGTAAGGGTGAGCTTGGTTGAATGCCTGTTCCACCGCCGATTTTTTCCAAGCCGGTACTATCACTTCCAATTTCAACTCAGAAGACGAGTACGGCTCCCCTACCTTGCCTTCGGCGGGATTGGCTCCTTCCATTGGCGTAAATGTCC
The DNA here is from genome assembly GCA_964446075.1 of uncultured Flavobacteriaceae bacterium. Taxonomy (GTDB): domain Bacteria; phylum Bacteroidota; class Bacteroidia; order NS11-12g; family UBA955; genus JAGKXC01. The sequence continues at coordinate 4,980 of CAYUNO010000055.1, forward strand.
CTGTACCTTCGGTTGCAAAAGAACATTCGGAATAATTACCAATAAATCCTGCACCGGCTTGGAAGATGGCCGTTTTCACAACTTCCAAAGAATCATGCGGTACAAATAATTGCAGTTTATACAATACATTTTCTTTGGGCAACAATACCCGAGTATCGGACAAGCCCAATTTTTGTGCTATTTTCTGATTTACTCCATGCGCCAATACGTTATCTAAATTGGTATGGCAGGCATAAATGGCAATATTGTATTGTATTGCTTTGATTATGCATCGTTGCACTTCGTTATCGCCAGTTAATCGTTTTACACCTCCAAAAATCAAGGGATGGTGGGCAATAATTAAATTACAACCTTTCATCTTGGCTTCCTCCAAAATAGCTTCGGTTACATCCAAACATAACAATGCCGAATGCACTTCCATCGTTCTGTCGCCAACTAACAATCCGGAATTATCATAGGATTCCTGCAACCAAAGCGGCGCGATGGCTTCTAAGGCTCTCGAAATATCAGAAACAGTTGGATTCATGATTCAAAGTTGCAGAAAATAACGGAATTTTGCAGCCTCCCATGAAACAACTACAGTTAAAACCCGGCAAAGAAGGTTCGATTTTGCGCAAACACCCTTGGATTTTTAGTGGTGCGTTAAAAGACTGTCAATCCTTAACCCCGGGAGAATGGGTTCAAGTTGTTTCTCATCGTGGTGAATTGCTTGGAATTGGTCATGCAGGCGACGGCAGTATTGCCGTGAGGATTATTGCCCACTGGGACGATGCTTGGTTGGGAGAAGCCCAGGATTCGGCATTTGCTAAACCGCAGTTACTTACTTCATTAAACGCCCCCATTCGCACACCGGATGTGGAATTTTGGAAAGGCCGATTAGAAAAAGCGTGGGTGATGCGTAGAAATTTGAATTATGGACCCAATACCTCCACCAATGCGTTTCGGTTGGTTCACGGAGAGGGGGATTTGTTGCCTGGGTTGATTATTGATATTTACGGAGAGGCCGCCATTATCCAAGCCCATACCCACGGTATGTTGGCAGCGGTGAAGGATATTGCTCAGGCGCTTCAGCAAATACCAGAACTGGAATTAGTTACCATTTACAACAAAAGCGCCTCTGCCATGCATTTAAATGCGGCGGATGTAGACGGTTTTGAGCTGGGCAATCAGCCCAGCGGCAAAGCCCTCGAGAATCATCTCCCCTTTTGGGTGAATTGGCAAACTGGACAAAAAACAGGCTTCTTTTTAGATCAACGAGAAAACAGGGCTTTGCTCCGGCAGCACGCTGCCGGCAAAACCGTCTTGAATACCTTCTGCTACACCGGTGGTTTTTCCATCGCTGCGCTCGCCGGACATGCTCAACACGTAACCAGTGTAGACATTAGCGCTACGGCCATGGAATTAACCAATAAAAACGTAGAATTATACTTCGCAGAAAATGGTAATCCCAACAACCAAACCCACGAATCCGTTACCGCAGACGTCCTCCATTATCTTAAAAATCATTTAAAAACCTACGATATCGTAGTGCTAGACCCTCCAGCTTTTGCTAAAAGTTTAAATAAAAAACACCAAGCAGTGATGGGGTACAAACGACTCAATGCCCTCGGAATCAATTGCGTTAAGCCTGGCGGTCTGTTATTTACCTTCTCTTGCTCACAGGTAGTTGATGATGTGCTGTTTGCAAATACCGTTACAGCAGCTGGAATAGAAACAGGTAGAAATTGCAAAATATTGTACAAATTAGGACAGGGACCAGACCATCCCGTAAACCTCTACCACCCCGAAGGCCATTATTTAAAAGGATTGGTCATTCAAGTTGATTAGGCATCATCCAATTACAGACTTCTGCCGCGAACTACGGTAGTCTTATTCTTTATCTTACTTTTTGAAGATGCCACATACATTAACTGCGGCGGATTGAAATCTCCTCCGTTGGGGTTTTTAATTGACCATCGTCCTCCCATGTAACTCACCTTACCATCAACCACTTCCAACGAAAGTTCGTTACCTCCCTTAGTTACAAAATACAACCCCGTATTATCGTCTACTGAAAAAGATACATGAATCCCCTCCGTAGAAATCTTACCTAAACTTACCCCCTTGATACCATCCACAAACAACAAGGATTCTATTTCCTTCCCACTGGAACTTTTGATGGTTCCGCCTTCAACCCGTACATTCTTGGAATCAACTTCTCGAAACAACTCAAAACTTCCTTTCAATCGATACTGTATCTCGTTTGCCGGTATGTTGTTCTCACGCCACTCCACCAACGTATTCTCGGTCAATATCTTGGTTGGCATAAAAACCGAGCATGATGAAAACACTATTGCCAACAACCCCAAGGCCATAAATCGACTTTTTTGATTATTAATTTTCATATCCTAAGAATTTACGAATCTACCCTTATCAAGGGTGAAACACTGCAGTTGTTCGGCTTATTTTGTCCACCCGAATCACGGATTGACTAACTTTTTGGATTTTTCTGGGTTCAAAATGGTTTATTGAATACGAATTCGCCGTATCCTTAAATTGTCTGCGTTTGCATCGAGTCCATTGTTCGATGGTATAAAAAACCTGCAACTCTGGATCGGTATCTGTCCATGGCACTCGTTTTAATCGATCGGAATACACATCATTAGACCGCGGATCGGATGCTGCTCCATTGCCACTTGTCCCATCAATAGTTAAATTCCCCATCGAATCGGTGCCAAACCCTACCGCGGCAATATCGTATATATCTCGGGTAGGAATTTCTACCGTACCAACGATCAAAATCCAATTTTCTTTTGCCGAATCCAACTCAAATCGATCCTTCCAATACCTCCATTCTTGCACTCGGCTGCTAATACGCATCGATTTAACCTCACTGCCATTGATTCCATAACTGCCTAATCCACGATAGCCAGACCAGTAAAAGGAATCAAAATCAATCCGCCAAGTATGTTTTTTCATAGATCGCTGCATCTTTTTTGAAACCTCAACCCACAAATAAAATTCCTGTACGATTGGTGCTCCCTGAATACCGGGATAACTGACATGTTTGGAGATTCGCTTCAATTGAACAGGCGGCCTATTTACTGAGACCTCCAAACGCCCACCCAACAATTGCCCTATACCCAAAACACCCATCAACATCATCGAACAACACAGCCGAATTATTTTTCTTTTTTTCATTATACTACCCATCACTTTCCCATTAACTTTCATTTAAATGTATTCCGTTATTTTATATTATTGACTCTAGGGAAACTCTGAATCACTTTTCATATTTTGTACCAAACTTGTATTGCAATCCAAACCAAGTATGATTAACTTGAAACACACCATCCATCAGCAACCCATTATATCCCAAACCAACATTTGCATGTAATTGTTCGAAAACGCGGCAATTCACTCGAAAATCAAGATGATATTGTAGATCAAAATCGTTTGCCAAACCCTGTGTCTCACCAAAACGTGGAGTATTAATCGTCTCGGAAATCAATTCCCGATTCCCATTATCGTACCATATCCAATGCCTATCGTACGTGACATAGGAATAGGAATGGTTTTTCCTGCTATCCTTACTGACATTGGCAAATCCATACAACCCCGCATTTGTTTCAAAAGTTAAGCGCGTTTTGGGCTTTTTAAAGTTCCCTATTTCAACATTTAGATTTGCTAAAGCACCTAAGGTTTTACAACTCGCCGTTTGAACTAATCGCCCACCATTTTCAAACACATGTCTAATATTATTTATATAAATATCTTGATAATATTCCCAATAATTGTCTTCGTATTTGAGCTCCATAGCGCTAACACCAATTCCCAAATCAATATTGGTACGCAAAAATCGATATCGCAACGGGGACGACGCATCCAAAGCAAATCTCCGGGAAATATTTATACGCGCAGAACTTAAATTGTAGAGTTCATACCCTTGCGTTCCTCGCCAAGTTCCATATCGAATTTCTCCGTCTTGAGGCATGTAACCACCTGTTACAATGTAAGTCCGTGGATACATACGCTGGGGCGAAAATTCATACACCGTATCATACAAAACAACGGTATCCGTTGGAGCCCCTCGTTTCAATGTAATTTCTAACAGGTCCAACCCAAACAGAGAAACCTGAAATAACCCAGTTATTACCAACCAAACAACTTGCTTAATATTGTTCTTAATCCCCATCTACAAAGCCAAAATATACAGAATTTCAGTCAGATAAAAAAACCTAGACCACGCATCAAACTACCGCTATCCTACTCCTTCGGTTCGAATACAGTACCAAATTTATACTCCATTCCCACGGTAGTGAAATTTGCGATGACATCATTTTTCAACAATACCGTGCCCCCGTATCCACCAAACAGTGAAATACCCGATGTTATATATACCTTACCCCGAACATTGAGGTGCAATTGCACATCGGATCCCGTGTAAATAACATCAGAAGAACCCCAGGAACCATAATAATAATTTACTTCTTCCCTCACCCCGTTGTCGTAATATATCCAATCAATTGAATAATTGTCTATTATGGCTCGGTAGGTTGAAGAAAATGCGGTATAGGCATAAGCTCCCCCGTTTAGTTCTAATGTGAATCTCTGTTGATTCTTTTTGAAATTACCCAATTCTACGTGTAGTTCTAATTCCGGCCCCAAGGTATAAAAATTAGCCCAATGTTTACTCGTGCCTCCGTATTCATACACGTGTAAATTCCCCCCAATATACTGATCTGAATATTTTTGCCACGTTGTCATGCTGGTAATATAAATCTCACGTAATCCAACACCAAGATGGGCATCCGCTTTTAACCATCGATACCGCAAAGCTGATTTTGCATCCAAGGATATTTGCCTACCAAAACTCAATCGATTGGTATTCAAACCCTCTGTAGTATGTCCGTCCACAAGTCCATACTTACTTTCACCGCTTTGTGGCATCCAAGAAGCGGCGGCAACCCAAGACCTTGGAAATCGAGAATGAGGTGAAAGCTCATAGACCGTGTCATACACAACCACCGTATCGGATGGAGAATTGACGGATCCCAACTCCAATTTATGATCGCCAACACCAAAAACACTCGTTGGAAAAAACAAGAAGCACAGCGCAACTATTCCGATAAATTTACTATTACTAAAACTCATTGCTAACAGAATAATATACAAAATTTTAGGCAGATTTCCAAATCCGACCTACTATTATACGACAATAGCTTTTAATTATTGTTGTGCTTTTCGATAAAACAACCAAGCAACGGGAATAAACAATACATTGGGTAGCCAAACGGCTAACCACGGCCAAACTACTCCCCGATTTCCGTACGAAATAAAATACTTGCTAAAGAACAAAAAGAACAGAATTACAAAAATCCCAATACCCAAAGAATATCCTAACCCATTTCTCGTTTTTCTGCCCGCAACACTGACTGCAATAACCACCAAAATGAACGTACTAAAAGGAGATGCATATCGCCGATATAGCTCAGTTTGCAATAAATCTACATTGCTGGACCCTCTCAATTTCTCTTTGGCAATCATTCTTCGCATTTCATTCTGGTTTAAACTCTGAACATCTTCCAAGCGAAAAAAGAAATCTTCGGGATTGAAATCAATCAATGTATCCATGGAATTCATGTTCTTTACCAACTGATTACCATTGGGTAAAAACACCCGTTGCTGAACCATCTCCAATTGCCACTTTTTAGCTTGTGGCGACCATCGGATAAATCTGCCAAACAATGTACTCTTTAAATTTTTACCTTGATATTCCTCCAACGTAACCCCTATACCAGAACTATCATTGTTATTGAAGTATTCCATGTACATATTAACCCCAGGTTTCAACTGCCTAAAAATGGTTGATTTCGCCTGTGAGTAATAATCACGCATATACGTATTCTCAAATTTCACCCGCTTTTTATCGGTAATGGGAATTATCCAAGAATTCAACAAATAACTAAAAAATGCAAGCAAAGCCGCAGTAGCCATGTAAGGCATTAAAATTCTTCTCAACGACCAACCTCCGCTTAACATGGCTATAATCTCCGTACGAGAGGCCAATCGAGAGGTGAAATACAATACCGAAATAAATATAAAAATCGGGGAATAGGTATTTAATAATGTTGGAATAAAATTCAGATAATATACCGAAAATATCTGATCAATTGGAGCGCTTTTCTCCATAAAATCATCTAATTTTTCAGCAAAATCGAACACCATGATGATGATTACAAACAAGGCCACCGTAACAAAAAACGTCCTCAAAAACGTTGATGCTATGTACCGGTCCAGTTTTGTAAATCTCATGATATGAGCAAATTATAATTTCATAATTGTTCGATAAAATTCCATCAACTCAACTTTCTGCCTACCGTTTTTAAAATGCTATTTTTCCAGTTGTGAAAATCTCCCTGTA
>CAYUNO010000056.1:0-11277 GCA_964446075.1 uncultured Flavobacteriaceae bacterium
ATTGTTAGATTATTTAAGTGGAATTTTCATTGCAGATGCAACAGAGGTTAGATGGAAAAAAATTTGGATGCGTTTAAGTATTTTTATTAATCTTAGTGTTTTATGTTATTTCAAATATGTCAATTTCTTTATAGACTCAATAATCATTTTTATAAATTCTTTAGGATTTGATTGTAATTCTTATTCACTAAATATTTTATTACCAATTGGTATTTCTTTTTATACTTTTCATGGTATTTCTTATGTATTAGATAATTATTATGGTAGAATAAGGCCAACAAGAAATTTTATTGAATATTCTTTGTTTGTGTCCTATTTTCCTCTTTTGGTTGCGGGGCCAATTGAAAGGGCGACGCATTTATTGCCTCAGCTTGGAAGAATAAGAAGTTTTTCTTATAATCTAGCTGTTTCTGGGACTTATCTTATAATATGGGGTTTTTTTAAAAAGCTTGTCATTGCTGATAATTTAGCGCCGCTAGTTGATGCTATTTTTAATTCACCTGAAGAACAATCGATGATTTCACTCATTTTTGGTGCAATTGGTTTTGCATTTCAAGTGTATGGTGATTTTAGTGGATATACCGATATTGCTAGGGGAGTATCTAGGTTGTTTGGTATAGAATTAATTTTGAATTTTAACTTTCCCTATTTTTCAAAAAGTATTCCAGAGTTTTGGAGCAGATGGCATATTTCACTTTCTTCATGGTTAAATGATTATGTTTTTACTCCCTTAGCTTTACAATTAAGACACTATGATAGATGGGGTGTTTTTTTTGCTGTTTTTACGACATTTTTAATATCCGGTTTTTGGCATGGAGCAGGATTCAGTTATATAGCATGGGGCGCATATCATGGATTCTTATATGTACCATATATTTTCTCTAAAAAAGGATTAAAAACTATGGTAAACAAGAAACAAGAGATTATTGGTCTTAAAGATATTCCTAGTGTATTATTAACTTTTGTTTTAGTTAGTATTGGTTATATTTTATTTAGGTCAGAATCAATTGAGATGACTCTGAATTATTTGCGATCAATGAACAGTATTACATTTAATTTGACCTTTATAAAGACGAATACGCATTGGATTCTTTTATTCAAATCATTAATTGGCATTGGTATTATGTTTGCAGTTGAGTACTTAATAATTGTAAAGCATAAAACATTTAACAGATATTTTTATTTATTTTTATTATTTTTAATGCTTATTTTAGGTTCTTTTCAAGATTCTACATCCTTTATCTATTTTCAATTTTAATATGCGTAAGTTTTTATATAAATTAAGTTATATATTCATTATTTCTTTCATTATATTGAATCTAATCGCAGTATGGTTTGATTTTGTATATATGAGAAGCTCAATATTTAAACCATTACTTTTTAAAAATAACAATTTTGATGCGATAGTTTTAGGTTCATCAAGAGCTCTCACTGGAATTAATACAAATATTTTGCAGAAAGAGATTAATGGTAATTTTAACTGGTTTAATTATTCAATTGATGATACACATATTGAAACTCATTTATTAGAATTGCAATTATTATTAAAAAGCAATAGAAAACCGAGAATAGTTTTATTGCAATATGATAGAATTAATTCCAAAGACAAAGATTATCAAATCTTAGAGAGAGATTATCAGTTTTTGCCTTTGAGTATTCAAGGCGATCCTGACGTATGGAATTATTTTAAAATAAAGGATAATGGATTTGGCAGTGCGTTGTATTTTTTACCAATATTGAAATATATATATTACAATACTGAACTTACCATGCCGTTATTGAAGAGGTTGTTTTTAGGTGATTTCCGATATAAATCAGATAAAAATGGTGATTATAGATATCCTGTAACCAAGTTTGATAATATTCCTTGTAAACTAAAATATTATGATTCGCTGTTTGTGGAAGATAGCCATTTTGCTGAATTTGTGGATTTATGTTCTCAGAACAGTGTAAAGTTAATTGTTTATATAGCTCCAATAAGATGTGATGAAATCCTATCAAAAAGTAAAGTAAAGGGTGTTAAAATTTTGAATTTTTCCAACTTTTTTAATGGCAAAAATTCGTTTTTCGCTGATGGAATACATATTAATTCCTCAGGGGTGGATAGCTTTTCTTATGGACTTTGCAAAAAAGTCAATTATATATTAAATGAATAAAATGCGGTTTGTTTTGGTTGCCGGTGCGAGACCCAATTTTATGAAGATAGCACCGATTATTCGAGTGATGGATGCGGCGATAGCTGAGGGCAAGGGACTGGAATACAGCTTGGTTCACACTGGTCAACATTATGATAAGGCGATGTCCGGCAACTTTTTTGAACAGTTGGGCATCCCGGAACCATCGGCAAATTTGGAATGTGGTGGTGGAAGTCAGGCTGAGCAGACGGCAGCCATTATGGTGGCCTTTGAGCGTTACCTATTGCAGCACCCTACGGATTGGGTGATGGTGGTAGGTGATGTTACTTCTACTATGGCTTGCAGTATTGTGGCTAAGAAAATAGGTGTGAAGGTGGCGCATGTTGAGGCAGGGATTCGCAGTTGGGATATGGGAATGCCCGAGGAGATCAATCGATTGGTAACGGATTCCATTACGGATGTGTTTTTTACTACATCGGAAGTGGCGAATACAAATTTGAGAAACAGCGGAATTCCGGAAGAGAAAATTGTATTTGTGGGTAATACCATGATTGATACATTGATTCATCATCGCAAAGATTTCCGGGCACCGGAGGTTTGGGAACAAGCGGGTTTAGTGAAAGGACAATATTTGGTAATGACGCTGCATCGACCATCCAACGTTGATAATAAAGAGCAGTTGGTGGGGATTTTTAATGCGGTGGATGAGGTTTTGGGGGATTGCAAGGTAGTTTTTCCGGTTCATCCGAGAACTCGAAAGAACATGGAACAATTTGGAATTTACCCCAGGACCGTGGTAATGGTGGATCCATTGGGTTATTTTGAGTTTAATTATTTAGTGGATAATGCCAAAGGGGTGATTACGGATTCTGGGGGGATAACGGAAGAGACTACGGTGATGGGGATTCCTTGTATTACAATGCGGAATAGCACGGAGCGACCGGAGACTGTGGAAATCGGAACCAATGAATTAATAGGTACCGATCCCGGGAGATTGAAAGTTGCCTTGCAGCAATTGTTGGCTGGAGACTGGAAAAAGGGGTCAATTCCACCGATGTGGGACGGAAAGACTGCAGAGAGAATTGTACAATGGTTTAATCGACAAAATGTGAAATAAATGCTTTTTAATTCCTTCGAATTTCTTTTATTCCTACCGATAGTATTCACCCTTTATTGGTTTGTATTTAACAAGTCACTGAAGTGGCAGAATGGACTGGTATTGGTTGCTAGTTATTTCTTTTATGGTTGGTGGAGTTGGAAATTCATGGGCTTGTTGATGTTGAGTACGGCGTTGGATTATGCCTATGGATTCTGGGTAGCCTCGCCCAATCGAAAAAAAGCAAAATTCTTCCTATGGCTAAGCATCATTAATAATTTAGGTATACTAGCAGTTTTCAAATATTACAATTTCTTCGCTACTCAATTTCAGCAAGGTTTGGAATTATTGGGATTACATACAAATCCTGTTTTATTGAATGTTGCCCTTCCCATAGGTATATCGTTTTATACGTTCCATGGAATGTCGTATGTGTTTGATATTTATCGAGGACAACAAACCCCAGTGAAGAATTTCATTGATTACGCTGTTTTTGTGAGCTTCTTCCCTTTATTAGTAGCAGGCCCAATTGAACGCGCAAGTCATTTATTACCCCAAGTTCAGAAGTCGAGAGAATTCAATTACACTCAAGCAGTAGAGGGCTGTAGATTAATTTTATGGGGGATGTTTAAAAAGGTAGTGGTCGCTGATTCCTTGGCAGGAACTGTGGATTCCATTTTTGAAAATTACCAAGATCATAATGGGCTGACACTTATGGTTGGAGCGATAGCATTTAGTTTTCAGATTTATGGAGATTTTTCTGGTTATTCAGATATTGCCTTAGGAACTGCTAAATTATTTGGGTTTGAATTATTGAGTAATTTTAAATTTCCGTACTTCTCAAGAGATGTTGCGGAATTTTGGAGACGTTGGCATATTTCGTTATCATCTTGGTTCAGGGATTACTTGTATATTCCTTTAGGTGGATCAAAGAATGGAAAATACAAAGCAATACGAAACACATTTATTATTTTCTTAGTAAGTGGATTTTGGCACGGAGCGAGTTGGAATTTCATTGCCTGGGGATTCATTCATGCCTGTGGATTTTTGCCATTATTATTACTTAATCGCAATAGAAAACATGTAACAGATGTTGTAGCACAAGATCGTAAACTCCCAAACCTAAAAGAGTTATGGCAAATGACATCCACTTTTGCTTTTGTGACGTTTGCTTGGGTGTTTTTTAGAGTAAAATCAGTAAATGATGGTATAGGTTACATACGACAAATTAGTAAAATTTTTACAGAAGTTTCGACGGGTAATTTTATAGATATTGATATTTTATTGTCTTTTATTTTAATTTTCATTTTAATTCTAATTGAGTGGACGTTTCGATTTAGCGAAAGGAAATTGTTATTTATTAAAGGAAAAATGGCATTATTTTGTTTATTGATTATAGTTTCTATCATGATCATCTTTTTTTCTCAGATTAATGATGAATCAATGTTTATATATTTTCAATTTTGATGAAAAAATTTGTTAATCATATTATTAAAATAGTTTTTATAATTATTATAGCAATAATAACAATTGGTGAAATCAAAATTTCTGATGAAAAGGTTATTAAATTGGTACCCGTTGATTATTCTAAAGTAATATGGAATTTAGATTTAATTAATAAAAGACCAAACTTGATCAACGGAAGTGTTGTTTTTATTGGTTCTAGTTTGATAGATCAAGGAATTTCAGATTCTCTACTTTGTGCAAAGGGTATAAAATCTATCAACATGGGAGTAAGTAGAGCTGGGTTTGATTTAGACTACTATTTTGTTAGAAGAATATTGAAGTTTAAACCTAGGATGATTTATCTAATCAGAATGCCCAATGGGTCTTCGCAGAGTCATCCTGTAACTCCATTGTTAATGAGTCCAATAAGTCATTTGGTAACTTTTAAGCAATTTAATTTAAATTTCATAAGAAGTTACATACCTAAGAGGATATTATTCGTAATTAAAAGCATTTTAATATCTGATTCAAAAATGGCAGAGAAAACATCTAAGTTGTATGGGCAAACTTACTTAAAAAATCAGTACTTAAAATTGGACAATTCTCAATTAGATAAGTTTATATATGAAAGCAAAAAAAAATTAGAGAAAATAAATCATGATAGTATTGACAATAATGGAATTCATATTTCAAAATCCATTATTGGAAATATTTGGCGATACTTTATCGCGTATTTTATTTATGGTAATGGGGAGAAAATAAGAAATCAAACTCACAAATTATGTCAAGCTCACAATGTGCTATCGAGAGAAATTTATATTCCTTGTTATGCAGATGCAATTTTAAATAAAGAAATGAGGCAATCCTTTCAAAGGAATTTTGTTTTAAATAGTCAATTGGATTGTCTTTATATTAAGGATATGGAATTTTTGAATAATTCTAAATATTGGCGAGATATAAATCATTTGAGCTATAAAGGCTCATTAGTTTTTACGGATTCCCTGTATACCTATATTAATCAATAATAATTTAAAATTCAGGTTGTTTAATAATAAGAAATTTTTATTTAATTGTTCGAAGGACAAAATCAAACATGTTAAAATAAAACAATCTTGATTATATGGATAATATTTTAAAATTAAAATAAATGAATTTGTTTTTTTCTGATAACAATCAGTTTAAAAATACTTTTATTTGAAATTTTAGAGAATCAAGGATGCTTCTTTCCTTTTCTCCGAATCCTTCGTATTGATAGCCTTTAAAATTTAAAAAATGATTTTTGATTTCAATAAGTTTAAGTTGCGCTGTAGGCTTAAAAACAATATATTCTGAGGCGTCATTAACTGGATAGAAGTAACAACAATTGACAACATGTACTTTATTATTCTGTAGTTTTGCATTTAAATTATTTTGGCTAAAAGTAGATAATTTATTGATTTTATGTGGGAAGTGCAGCCAACTATTTTTGTATTCATTAAATGTAATAAATTCTGCATTAGGCATGGAATTGATATATTTCCAAGCAATATCTTTTGGGTAAGAGAAGGATAAATAATTTCTGAATTGTATAAAAAAACTGTAAATACAAATCAAAGAAAGTGTAAAAATTAATTGGACTTTGAATTTATTTTCAATTGTTACTTTGTAAATCAAAAATGCAAAGAATATACAAATAAATGGAATAAATTGATGTAATAGTCGTCCATAGAATACGACCTTATGAAAATAATAACCTATACCGGCGTACAAGCAATATAAAGCAGTAAGGCTTGTAAATAGGATTATTATAATTGAGTTATTTGAATAATCTTTAGTATCCTTTATAACGGTAAAAAATATTAAAGGTAAACTAACGAGAATAAGAATACCAGATATAAATTCGACGTCAATGAGATATTTTCCAATAAAAGTAAAGGTTTCTTCAAACGATCCTTGTTTAATAGTAGAAGATAAATGCTTTGCAGATTCTATGTAAGAATTTCCGGTAAATCTTGATATTAATTCAAATATTAAGAGACATGATAGACTACCTATTGTAAAATATAAAATAAAAATAAATTTATTTTTAATATTATTATAATTAATTTTATAGAAGAAAATTATAATTAAATTCACAATGAATAAGGTTAAATAACCTGGGTAAACTAAATATCCGAAGAAGTTAAAAAATCCTAAATAATATATATTGAGGTATTTAATATTTGGTTTTTCCAGAAATATTATGGTCTTGTATATGAGTGTTAAAAAAATTAATAAACTTGTATCATATGGAAGAGCGTGTCTAAGGTAAAGATATGAATTAGTTAGAGTACTATATACTAATACACTAAATAGTGAGAATGTATTGTTTTTGAAAATGTGATTAGCTAATTTATAAATCAATATTAAAATTCCAATGTATATTATATAATTAAATAAAAACAGAAAGAATGAATTATTTGATTCGTAATAATCTAATCTCAAGATTTTACTAGATATATATTGGAGAGAATTGGGAATTAATTTTATTATAGCATCGCCTGGTCTGCCTTTAGTCTGGAAAATTGCTGTAATTCCGGATTTAAAATTTGACTCGGAGATTTTTTTGAGAGCGATTCCGGATTTTATATAACGATTTTCATCTGGAAATGAAAGAAAGCCATTACCAATTAAGTTTAGTTTAATGAGTGTAACGCAAATTATTAATATTACTAGTATTTTGTCAATTCTTGTTTTAATATAATTCTGTATTGGAAATTGCATATCGAAAATCGTTTGTTTTAATTATGTAAATTGTTTTGATTGATTTCTATTGTTATATTGAATGAAATAATTTTCTAAAAATGGAATCATAGATTAGAATTTTCATAAAAGAAATAATGGATTTTGTTTTGTAGGTTAAAAAGCAAGATATATACAGATTACCTAAAACCAAAGAATTTTTGAGCAGTTTAAATTTCCAGTGATTTTTTGTGGTAAGATTTTTTATTTCGTAAAAATCAGAATCTGAGTTGATGGAATTCTTATTAAAATGTGAACCGCTACCGTCAAAGCCAATATTTCGTGTTAGAGAATTTTTAGGGTTCAAACATATGCCGTTGTTTATTATTATGGATGAATGCCATTGAACATCCCATGTATCTATTTTGCCATTTTTTTGAAGTTCTAGTAAATTTTGAATATTACGGAATTGTATATTGCTGCTTGTAGAAAGTGACTTTAAATTCGGATGTGTGATAAGATAATCAACATCCCAGACAACAAGTTTCCAGCTTCTTCGCCAAGTAGCCCATCCCCAACAAAACATGTATTTTGAAGTCCATATTTGTGGTAACATGCCTTGAAAAATTGATTCAGGAGTAAAACCAGCGAGATGCATGATATTGTTGTTGTTAAAATAATATGTTAATCCCTGATTCATAAACTGTAAAAACGAGGGAGCAGTTTCGATGTCGTCTTCTAAGATAATAATAGTTTCATATTTTTCGAGAATGGTATCAATACCTCGTTGAATGCTATTTTTGAGACCAAGGTTTTTTTCTTGTTTTTGAATTGTGATGTTTTTAAACGGAAGACTTTTGTTAAAACAATTCAGAACTGCAGTTATATTTAATTTATCGTTATGCATATTGTTTTCTCTAGGTCCGTCGCAAAAAACAAATAGTTCGCTTTGTTCAACAAGGTAATTATTACATAAAGCATTTAACGTTTTCTGTGTATGTTCGGGTCTATTGAATACAAAAAGAGCTATAGGCGCTAATTGGTTGCTAATAGGATTAATGGACATATTGACATTCGAATTTACATTATTTATTATCGCAATTTCCATGAGATGTGGATATTTGCTAATCTTGGTGACTTTTGGTAATGAATTTGTGCTTTGGTTCGATAATTGACAAACTATGATGACCTACCGGAATAATTTTTTCCCGATGTTTTTTTGAGTTGAGTGCCGTTTATAAGATATCTTATTCAGTTTATGTATTGACTTTATGTTCCGTATATACTATACCTGATTAATGCGTTTATGGACATTTATTAATAATAAAAGTTTTATTTTTAATGTTCCTTTTGTACTCTAATTTTGTAATAATCGCAAATAGTGGTTGATTTGATATTTGATTAAGAATAATTACATTGGGGGAGTTGATATTGGCCGTGGCATGGCAATCATGTTGGTATTTGTTTACCATTCAATGTTATGTATTTTTCCTTACTTCGAATTAAAGAAATATTCGAGTTTTGGATTTTTAATTGTCCCAGATTTACGATCATTGGTATTAAACTTTTCCCCTGTAGGTTTGGGTTGGATTGGCGTTCAATTGTTTTTAGTAATTAGTGGTTTTTTAATTCATTATATTCATTTGCAATTAGGTAAGGATTACAATTGGTGGAGTTTTTTTAAGAAAAGGTTTTGGCGTATTTATCCACCTTATATTATTGCCCTTTTAATTATTTTTATTTATACATATAAAAATAATGCTTCTAATTGCAGTGATTTTTGGTATCATACTTTTTTAGTACACAATTTAACAGAATCACATTATTTCTCCGTTAATCCTAGTTTTTGGAGTATTGCATTGGAAGCTCAATTATATCTACTTTATCCAATTGTAATCTTCTGTTTACGATGGATATCATTCAGGAATTTTTTTATATTGAGTATTTTTTTATACGTATGTTTAACATTTGTAGGAATTTTTTTTCAAATAAAAAGTTATTCATTTAATGGATTTATTTTTAGATTTTGGTTTGTTTGGTTATCCGGAGCATGGTTAGCGGAATGTTTCATAAAAAATAAAAGACTTGTAAAAAATACCGGTGTATCGTTATGTTTTTTTTATGTGCTTCTTATAATTTTTAGGTATAATTACTATACTAATTTTTTTATTTTGATTCCTGCTACGTTGATTGCGATTACAGTATTGGAATGGCTAATTCGTGTAGATTTGAAGTTTACATCCAAAAAAAAAAAAATACAAAGCTTATTTCAATGTTGTTCCTATATCGGATTAATAAGTTACAGTCTTTATTTACTTCATCAACCTTTTTTAGGCGACTTGCTTATGTTAATTGACGAAAAATTAGGTTTTTCTGGTATTTTCAAATTAGTAGGATTATTTTCTACATTTTTGATTTTACTATCTATTTCCTATATAAATTATATCATTGTAGAAAGAGGTAGTATTAAAATGGGTCAGAAATTTTTAGGTAAAAGTTGATTCACTAATCCTTGTGGCTTTTTAGTAATTATTACACAAGGTGCTTTTGGGGTGTGGGAAATAATGCTTCATTTTTGTAGTGAATTCGTGCTTTGGTACGATAATTGACGATAAAAAAGAGCTATTAAAACCATGCCGTTTTGGGCCGAAATATGGGTGATTCGTTTCTTGCAAAAGAAATACCTTCCTACGTGGTTGATTTTGGTTTTGGATATGATGCTGGTGGTGGGCGCATATTTCTTTTCTTTATTGCTTCTCACCAATTTTAGTTTTCAAATTACCCTTTCCAGTCAATCCATTTCGGAGTTGCTCCTTATTGGAAGCTGTTATTCTTTGGCGTTTGTGGTGAATCGGACCTATATTGGAGCGTTTCGACATACCGGAGTGAAGGATTTGCTTCGATTGGCCTATGCTACGGTCCTCGCCGCAGTTTTGGTGTTTTTCTCCTTCCATTTGTTGGTGAATATGTCGGTGTTGGAGCGTAAAACCCTCACCATCGCTATGATATTCTTGCATGCTGCTACCTTTTTTATGTCGGTATCAGGCATGCGCTTGTTTGTGAAGTTGATGTATTCGCGGTATGTGTTGGGTAAGACCCGCCGCAATGTGAGTGGAATTATCATCTACGGTGCTGGTGCTACCGGTATCGCGGTGAATAATGCCATGAAGCAAGACCGCAGTTCGTATAAAGAAGTGGTGGCGTATATTGATGATAACGACAAAATGCAGGGCAAATCGATTGATGGCGTTCCTGTAGTGTCGTTTGAAAAGGGATTTAGTGATGAGTTTATTAATAATCATCGTGTAGATGGGATTGTTTGGTCGATTCAGCGAATCGACAGTAATCGTTTTTCGGAGGTTGCAGATAAGTGCATTGATTTGGGCTTGGATTTCCAGCGCGTTCCCAAGATTCAGGAATGGATTGATGGAAATATATCGGGATCGCAGTTGCGGAAGGTGAAGATTGAGGAATTGTTGAATCGGGCGGAGATTAGTTTGGAAAACGATTGGTTGAAGCAGTTTATCGGTGGGAAGAATATTTTGGTTACGGGTGCTGCTGGGAGTATAGGATCGGAATTGTGTAGACAGATATTGTATTACCGTCCTCGGTTGTTGATCATGATGGACAACGGCGAGACGGCGATGCACGATATGGTGTTGGAGTTGAGTAAGTCTAAGTACTACGAAAACAACGTTGTCTTTGTGGTGGGGGATGTGACGCGCGCGAATCGGGTGGAGGAAGTGTTTCAGTTGTATCAGCCCAATGCGGTGTTTCATGCGGCGGCCTACAAGCATGTGCCGATGATGGAGGCCAACGCGAAGGAAGCGGTTCGGGTGAATGTGGAAGGAACGCGGATAGTAGCGGAGATGGCGGTGAAGTATCAGGCGGAGAAGTTTG
>CAYUNO010000057.1:0-11270 GCA_964446075.1 uncultured Flavobacteriaceae bacterium
CAATGAAAAACCAACCACTATCTATAAATGGAATCACGACTTACACGATGCAAAACTGAACAAGGAAATTGATGAAGTGGCCACCAAATTTCAAGGCACTGCATTTAATGGTGCCGGGAAATTGTATGTTCCTCGATATCGTCAAGCCCATTATTCCGTCTTTCTTACCCCACATTTAGACGATAAACAAGCGGCATTAAATGTAGCCTACAGCGACATCGATGCAGCCTTTACCTATTACTTAGAAAACTATAACCACGGCAGACCGTTTATCATTGCTTCACATTCGCAGGGGACCATACATGCTGCTAGATTGCTTAAATATCGAATAATCGGAACCAACTTACAACAACAATTGGTGGTTGCCTATCTTCCAGGAATGGCTGTCCCCAAAGATTCACTGCCCGGTTTACCCGTCTGCCAAGAGCCCAATTCCATTGGTTGTTTTACTAGTTGGAGCACCTACGAACGAGGATATATTCCAGCAACTTACAACAACGCATTAGCTAGAGCCGTTTGCGTGAATCCAATAACTTGGAAATTTGACGATAGTTTAACTGTAAGTATTTCACAGAATTCTACCCCAGCGGTTGGAGCTAAAAATACCCTGGATTCCAATTTCGTACAGCATACTAATTCCATTGATCAAAATACTACAGTTAATTCCGATCCTCCGCTTCCCAGAAGAGGATATTACTGCTCCAAAGAAATGCATCGGGGTGCTGTCTTGAAACCTTTTGGCAAAGTCTATCCCCAAATATCAGATGCACAAGTGTTTGGCGGCCTATTATGGATCACCAAACCCAAATTTCCGGGTGCTTTTTTGTATCGGACCTCCAATTTTCATTCGGGCGATATCAATTTATTCTATATCGATATCCGAGAAAATGCCATCCTAAGAGCTAAAACATTCGTACAACAAAACGCAAGCTCATTGTAAAATATCCAAAATTAGCAATGAAAGTCAACGGCTTTGCGTTATTTTGCAGTTATAGTTGAACTATGAAAAAATGGCTTAAAGGCATCGGAATCGCGCTTGTATCTATCCTAGCATTGCTGCTCATTTTACCCTTCGCATTTAAAGGTAAAATCGTTGAAAAAGTAGACCAAGCAGTAAACCAATCACTCAATGCAAAAGTGGGATTTAATCACGATGTATCCCTTTCCCTGCTTAGAAATTTCCCCAATCTTTCCGTTGGTATTGACGATGTGAGTATTGTGGGAATCGATTCGTTTGCTAACGATACCCTGCTGGCCTCTAAGAATATTCGTTTGGTGGTAGACATCCAAAGCGTTCTCAGTGGCGAAACCCTCAACATTCGTAAAATCTACCTGAATGAAACCCGTTCGCACATTATTTTCTTGAAGAGCGGTGCCGCCAATTTCGATATTGCAAAGGTTGACACCAATGCTCAAGCACCTGTTGATACCGCCAAGGGTGAACCCTTATCCCTAAAAATCAAACAATTAGCCTTGGATAATGCCTATATCCGGTACTCGGATCACTCCATGGATTTGGACTTGATTTGTGATGGACTAAACCTCAATTCCTCAGGTGATTTTGAAAAAGACATATTTACTCTTTTTAACGATTTAAGCATAGATAAAACCAGTATGTCTTTTGGTGGCATGACGCTATTGTCCAATGCCGCAATCCAGGGTAATACAAATATCGACATGGACTTAAATAAAATGAAATTTGGTTTTGCCGATAATAACCTGTCCATCAACGAATTGCCCTTGAAAGCCAAAGGATGGGTTGAATTGCGTGAAAAAGATATGGATATGGATATCGACGTATCCACTCCATCTTCTGATTTTAAGTCGTTCCTCAGCATCGTACCCGGCTGCTACACCAAAGATTTTGGCAGTGTAAAGGCGTCGGGTAAAATGGCGCTAGCATTTACCATGAAAGGAATCATGGACGATGTGAGAATGCCAACCACCCATGTAGGACTCAAAATCGATAACGCTGGGTTCCAATACCCCGGGTTACCTGCATCGGCCAGCGGAATTTTCTTGGATTTCAAACTGGATAACGCAGACGGTAATCCCGATAATACCCGAATTGTTGTTGAGCCGTTCAAAGCTTTATTAGGAAAAGACCCTATCGAAGTTCATCTAGACCTACAAACACCTGTGAGCAATCCGTTTGCAAAAGGAAGTTTAAAATTGGCCGTGAACTTAGACAATTGGAAACAGTTAATACCATTGGATGAAAAAACGTCTGTTTCAGGAAAGATTTCGGCTGATTGTTTTTTCGATGGGCATTATTCCAGTGTAGAGAAACAGCAGTTTAATGATTTAAAAGCGGGGGGAACCTTTGGTATTCAGGATATGAATTACTCGGGCGAAGGTTTATTACCTGTGGCTATAAAAAACTTACTTATCACCGCGGCGCCCCAAATTTTTACGTTGAATGATTTACAATTATCCTATGGGAAATCTTCCATCAGCATGGCTGGTAAATTGGAAAATACTTTGGGGTATGTATTTGCAGGAGAAACCTTAAAGGGCGATTTATCAGTACGAAGCAGTTCATTGGATTTAAACGAATGGATGAATTCCATGCCTTCATCCGAAACACCTGCAGCCACAGATACCGCAGCAAGCACCCCCATGGAAGCGGTTGAATTACCATCGAATTTAGACTTAACGTTTTCTGCCGAGGTGGGTAAATTATTGTACGATAAATACAAACTCAGCAATTGTGCTTTGAAGGCAAGCGTAAAAGATGGAAAATTGAATATAAATCCGCTCAAAGGAGATATTTTCGGCGCAACTGTTGAATTAAGCGATTTGAATTACAGCTATGCAAAAGGAGGAAAACCCAATGCAGGACTTGGATTTAAAATATTAAACTTAAATCCCGCCAACCTTAGAAACCAATTGGCTTTCGTACAAAAATATGCTCCGATATTAGCCGATATCAATGGTCTTGCTAATATTCAAACTCAGTTTTCAACCCAATTAACCCCCAACATGGACGTAGATTATGCGAGTATGGCCGCAGACGGTTTATTGGATTTGGTGAACGGAAGAATGCAAATTCCTAAATGGTTGTCGGAGACATCAAAAAAATTGAATTGGGGGGTAAGCAACATGGTGTTGGTTCCTACCAAAGCTTCGTTCGCTATTCGAGAAGGTAAATTCCAGCTGAAAGATACCGTATCGGTAAAGCTGCCTCAAGAAACGGTAATGCGGTTTTCGGGTACCGTTGGATTGGATGAAAAATTGGAATTGGGCGGTATTTTAATTGCAAAAGGCAAAAAACTTCCATTTACAATCACGGGAACAGTAAAGGATCCCAAAATGCAAGTTAACTGGAAAGCCATGGGTAAAGAAGCTTTAGCTCCAATGCTAAACAATGCACGCGACAAGGCACTAGCTGCGGCGAGAGAAAAGGCCGATAAATTATTAGCTACGGCTCGGGAACAAGCCGATAAAATCCGCGCTGCCGCAAAAGAAACAGCTGCTAAAATCCGAACCGAAGGGTCTTCGTTGGCTAGTAAACAAAAAGCAGAAGCCGATAAAATAGAAGCAGAAGCCTTGAAAAAAGCGCGTGAAGAAGCCGATGCCGCGGTTGCAAAAGCTACCGATCCCTTAGGTAAAAAAGCCGCAAAATTGGCAGCGGATAAAGCGTACCAAATTGCTGTAAAGAAAGCAGCAGATGCTAAAGTAAAAGCCTATCAGATTGCCGATAAAACAGCAACGGAATCCGATAAAAAAGCCGATGCTCTGGAGCTTGAAGCCAATGCCAAAGCGGATAAACTGCTATCAGAGGCGCAAACACAAGCCGACAAAATCATCGCGGATGCCGATGCAGCCTCCAAAAATGCCTTGAAGTAACAATGCACTATCGCCAATAAACCATGGATCAATACAGTACTTTGGGAATACTCCTCTGCGGCGGCGAGAGCAGACGCATGGGGAAACCCAAAGCTCTTCTAAATTACCATTGGATCCCGCAATGGGTATTTGCAGCCAATCTGCTAGCCGGAATTTGCGATGCGGTTGCAATAAGCATTCATTCTGAAGAACATTGGCAAGAAATTGTTGCAGCTTCCTCAGAAGACAACAACGTACACCTAGCAAATAATCCTATTTCTTGGATTGTTGATGATTTTTCACTGGGAAACAACGGTCCCGCTACGGCATTGTATACTGTAGGGAATTACCTTAAACAAAACCCTCGGTATACGCAGGTGTTGGTACTGGGAATCGACTACCCTGCTTTAGCCGCTGTAGATTTACAATCGCTAATCGTTCAATCCCAAGACAGCGGTAGCATCGTGTCCTTTGCCAATACCGAAGACGGAAACATGGAACCCTTAATCGCCTGTTACCCTGCCACCCACTTAGTGAATTTTTCTTCGTTCCATAGCCAAAACCCATCGGCATCGCCCAGAAGATATTTTCAATCTTTGAATCCAACCCTGCTCACCATGGATGAACCGATACGAATTAAAAGCATAGACACCCCAGAGTTGGCGAGAGATATAAACAAATTCCTAGCCCAAAAATCCCAAGTATGAGCGATAAATTTGGAATTCAACCGGTAGAAATTATACGGTACAATCTAGGTAAAAAAGAGGATGTTTTGGATTCTGTTTCGGTGGAAGAACCGCTAGAAATACGTATCTCTGGACCACAATTGGACGGCCCTACCTCAACAAAACAAACTACTTCAGCAATAACAAGCAACTCGGATACTTCCCCAATTATTTCGGATACTTTAGTTAATACTTCATCTAGTATTTCATCCGCTTCTTCATTTGGTACTTCATCGGATATTCCACCAACTACTTCATCTAGTATTTCCTCATCTACATCAGCTGTTGCTTCCTCCACCACCGTATCTTCCAAGGCATTATCCATCACGATGCGGACACCGGGGAACGACCAAGAGTTGGCGGCGGGCTTTTTGTTCACCGAAGGTATTATCAGCGATGCGTCGGAAATTCTGGGTTTTCAAGAATCCTCCTTTGGCGACACGTTAACCGTTGAATTGCGAAACTTTGATGCGGTGGATTTGCGTTCGTTGGATCGACATTTTTACACCACGTCGTCTTGCGGGGTTTGTGGTAAAAGCTCTATCGACGCGGTAAAAACGCAGTGTAAAATCGCCCTAGCACCGGAGAACTTAAAAGTTTCAGCGAGTCAGTTATTGGAATTCCCCGAACTACTACGCAAACAACAATCGGCTTTTGATTTCACAGGGGGAATCCATGCCTGCGCATTATTTTCAGCCGATGGTAAACTCCATGCCTTACGCGAGGACGTGGGCAGGCACAACGCCTTAGACAAACTCATCGGAAGTTTTTTAATACCATCCACAACTTCCATTGGCTCCGGTGAATCTGCGCATTCGGCTATTCCACTAACCAATTTTATTCTGTTATTAAGCGGTCGTGCTTCATTTGAACTGGTTCAAAAGGCCGGCATGGCAGGCATTCGATGCATTGCTGCTGTGGGTGCACCTTCCTCGTTGGCCATCGATTTAGCCGAGGAACTGGGTATAACCTTGGTGGGTTTTTTACGCCAATCGCGATTCAACATTTACGCCCATCCCCACCGAATTCAATTGTAAATTCTGCAAAAACCGCTATATTTGCAGTCCCTTAAAGGGTGACCCGTTCCCATGCTACCAAAACCACCGGGATTTAGAAAAATCTAACTGTTTTTCTTATCACATCGGGATGTAGCGCAGCCCGGTAGCGCACTTGCATGGGGTGCAAGGGGTCGTGAGTTCGAATCTCGCCATCCCGACCCAGTAAAATCAAGGCCTCAGAGAAATCTGAGGCTTTTTTATTTAACTATTTTATATATTTCTATAGTACGCACAATCATCTAAATGCACTAATTTCACAGCGTCATGCTGGTTACAACCCTTCCCCAAACCGTTGTAAATGAATTGCAACAACCCTATAGTCTCAACCAGGAGCAAATCGATTTTTACCAACGCAATAGATACATTAAACTCAAGCAAGTCCTGAGCGAAACTACCCTTAACCTCTTCAATGAAGCCATCACCTACAGGGTAGCCAAACTAAATACAGAAACCAAACAAATTAACGATCGCGACACCTACGGAAAAGCCTTCATCCAAACTTTTAACCTCTGGCAACAAGATCCACTCGTCAAAGAACTCGTCTTCAGCCCGCGCCTTGCCCAATTAGCAACCGACCTCATGCAAACCAAAGGCGTACGAATCTATCATGACCAAGCCCTGTTCAAGGAAAGTGGAGGTGGTATCACCCCATGGCATGCAGATCAATACTATTGGCCCCTGCAGTCTGATAAAACCATAACAGCTTGGATCCCCCTTCAAGCCACACCCTTGGAAATGGGCCCACTTGAATTCAGCGCCGGAAGCCATCAAATCATTACGGGTAGGGACCTAGAAATCAGTGATAATAGCGAAATTGAAATTCAAAAACAGCTTCGTATCACCAATTTTCGCCATGTAGTTGAACCCTTTAACGCAGGCGAAATTAGCTTCCATAGTGGTTGGGTATTTCACCGCGCAGGCGCCAATAACTCCGCTGAAACCCGCAAAGTCATGACCGTTATATATATGGACAAAGCCATGATACTCAAAGAACCCGAGAATGTAAACCAACAAAACGACCTCGAGCAATGGTGTCCAGGTGCCACTCCTGGCGAAGAAGTTAACTCTCCGCTCAACCCCATCCTGTTCCAGTACTAACACCTTCGAGCGCAAACCATTATGCCTACTTGTACATCCAAGGCACTTACTATCCTACTTCTGTGTCTATCCATAATGGGATGTTCCTTTACCAATCATAGAAAATATGTAAATCCCTTCATTGGCACCGATGGCACCGGCCATACCTTTCCCGGACCCTGTATGCCCTTTGGTCTTGTGCAACCTGGACCCGACAATGCCGACATTGGCTGGAATTACAGCAGCGGATACCAATACCGCGACACCCTCATTTTGGGCTTCTCGCAAACACGTTGTAATGGTACAGGTATAAATGAATTTGGGGATGTACTTATCAAACCGCTCACCGAGGATTCACAAAACTTGTCAGGAATCCCCTATTGGAAAAACAGCGAAAAAGCCGAAATAGGTCTTTATCAAGTACGATTAAAAAATAACGTACACGCATCTCTTACCTGCAGCGAAAGGGTTGGCTTCCATCAATACACGTTCCCAGAATCAGAAGCTAAAATTTTGGTTGACCTCCAACATGGACTTCGTTTTCTCACTGATTCACTAGTAATTGAAAGCGATTACCAACTACTTGATTCCCAAACATTACAAGGATTTTGTCACACTCGGAATTGGGTAGACCGCAAATATTTTTTTGTAATTCAATTTGAAACCCCCTTTTACCGTTACTATCAATTGCCGCGAAAAGAAAAAGACAACGCAGCCAGAATTCAGTTCAACTTTCACCTCACGCATGAAAAAATCTTGCGAGTAAAAATTGCCCTATCATCGGTAAGCACTGCCGGCGCAATGAAAAACTTACAACATGAAATCCCACATTGGCAATTTCAAAAAGTAGTGAAAGCAAACCAAAAACGCTGGAATTACTGGCTGAATCGAATAGATATTCAAGGCAATCAAACACAAAAAACCATATTCTACACATCGCTCTACCGACTCTTCATCCAACCCAACAACATTGCCGATGTGGACAGCAACTACCGAGGAGCCAACGACAGTATCTACCATTCAAAAACCGGAAATTACTTCTCTACCTTCTCCCTTTGGGACACCTACCGTGCAACCCACCCGTTATACACCCTGATTGCACCGGAGATGGTAAATGACTTTATACATAGCATGGTGGAGCACGGAAAAATTGCTGGATTTTTACCAATTTGGTCAGCCTGGGGACAAGACAACTACTGCATGATTGGCAACCACTCAATACCTGTTATTGCCGATGCCTTTGGAAAAGGATTCAAAAACTATGACACCATTGCTGCGATTAGTTTGATGATCAAATCGTCAACAGAAAATCACATCAACAGTGACTGGCGATTGCTAAACCAACAGGGTTATTACCCCTATGACCTATTGGAAAATGAGGCGGTATCCCGCACTCTAGAACACGGGGTAGACGATTACTGCTTAGGAAAATTACTTAAACAGACTGGCGATACTGCAAGGTCCGTTTTTTTTCTAAATCGTGCCAATAACTATAGTCGTTTGTACGATACTTCAACTCGACAATTTCGGGGAAAAAATAGTAAGGGACAGTGGCGATACCCTTTCAATCCTTTAGAGACCACCTCACCTATGAACAACCCAGGCGATTATACCGAAGCTAATGCTTGGCAGTATTTCTGGACTCCCGCACAATACGATGTCATAGGGCTATCGAGATTATTGGGTGGAACTGAAAACTTAGCTAATAAATTGGATACTTTTTTCACCCTAAAAACACACAGTAATAACAAGTTTTTGGGACAAGAAGCGATGATTGGGCAATATGCGCACGGGAATGAACCTAGTCATCATGTTGCTTATTTATATCGATACACCAATCGACCCGAAAAAACAGAATCACTGATTACTCAAATTCTCAATGACTTCTATCAAAACTGTCCTAATGGACTTATAGGAAACGATGATTGTGGACAGATGAGCGCTTGGTATATTTATTCAACCCTGGGATTTTACCCGGTAAATCCGTCCAATGGAACATATACCCTGGGCCAGGCCCAATGCCGTAAGGCCTTAGTTCACTTGGATGGCGGGAAGCAGTTACTAATTACTAACAAACACCTTAGTCGTAATAACAACCACCCCAAAATAAAACAGGTACTTGGAGCGCATTCCTCTGTGACGTTCAATGGGGTTCTATTAAACCAATTCGAAATACAACATCAATCATTGGTTCGAGGCGGTAAATTAACATTTTATCCAACTCATTAATACCCTTTAATTTAAGTTTTATCAGATAATAACTTACTCTACTATTTAAAACACTCATTTACAATGAAATATAACACCAAATATCTGAAATCTATTGAATTCCGACAGAAACTTATCGGTATTTAATTGAATTCCGACAATTTAAACCCAATCTAAACGCTGGGGGGAACTGAAATTCCGCGGTGGTGTCTACTCCACAATCGGTACGGCAACCAGGCCAAGAAAAATAGACCCAAAGCAACGATATCGCCTTGAATAATATACCAAGGCCAAGGTCCTAATATGTCAAGGATGGACGCCGTGCCTGGTTTGCGCGCTAAATAAAAGTAATTGGCCGTTTCGCCTACAATAAAGTTAATTGCGATTACCGAAACCGCAAATACCTGCAACACCCCATAGGCTTGAAATAGATGCTTGGTCTCGATCTTCGGTGCACCCAGTACCAAAAAATGTATTACAAACATCACCAAGCCCGTATGTGCAATCCAGAACTTACAGAAATTGTAATGCGGAAAACCCTCGTACAAGGCAGGGGTTAAAATGGCATTAAACGTAAAAACCCAAACAAAAAAATACAACAAAAACCACATCCAAGGCTTTTTAAAATAACTGTACCCCAAGGCAACAAATGCCAACCAATTGCACGGGTTCAATGGCAAATCTTCGCCCCAATGATACTTAACATAGGCCGGATCCGATTCGGGCAAAAAACTAATATAGGATTTCACAAATTGCCAAATCAGCACATTGATTACCAAGCCCCAAGCGAATCCACGGGTTAATTTATCCCTTCCCTTTTGATCGGAACGAACCGCAAAGAAGGTAATGCTACCGCAAACGGTAACCACAAATAATACCGCTAACCAATGTTCCCAAGTATTGGCACAAAAGTTCTTATTAGGCAATAAATAGCCTGAGAAAAAATCGCTCATTATCAATCGATTATACGGAGCGAAAAATACAAAAAATGTTCTAGCTCTTATGTATTCATCGAATATTATTTTAAAATTACCTGCTGCAAATCCATACGTTACAATAACAAATCGTAGTGTTTAATCTACAAAGTTTTTGAGGGCTTATTCATTCATTTTCAATTATTTTCGCAAGCTACCATGGATTACTACAACCTCAATATTTTGATTGCTGATGACCATCCCATCATTCGCAGAGGTATCACCCTTTCTGTTAAAAAAAAGTTTCCCAAAGCAACACTGCATGAATGCGAATCTCCTGACGAAATAATAGAGAAGTTAATTAAACACAATATAAGTCATGCCATTCTTGATGTCACCTTTCCGGAAAAATCAACCATTGGCATGCTCAACGAAATCTTTAAACACGAACCGAGCATTCAAATTCTCTTGTTTACAATGCATCCTAAATCGTTGTTCGAACACACATTAAAACAATATCCCAACATCCTATTTTGTGAAAAAAAGGAAAAACAAACCACATTCGAAAAACTACTGATCCAATTTGTACATCAACAAACGGATGATAGAACATTAAAGGCTAAACAAAAGCCGAAAAAACCCAAATTTTCCGAAATGGAAGAAAAAGTATTACAACTGATTCTTTCGGGTATACCTATCAAAGAAATTGCACAAAAACTCAATATCAAAAGCAATACCGTATCTACTTACAAACGGCGTATTCTAGACAAGCAAGAAATCGACAATATTCTTCATGTCTCTAAGATTTTGTAAATCTTCCAAAGGTGAACAAAAAAGACGAACACTTCGATCCCGTCATAGCAAGCTCCTTGCAGGAAAAAATTACAGAATTAACGCAAGCCAAAGAATTTATCGAACTGTATATTAGTGTAATCAATCACGACATATACGCTCCCATCAAATTCATCAATATCATTGGGGATAATCTTAATCCAAAAAACTACACCAAAACAGAACTACTGGAAAATTTTCAATTGATAATTAATTCCACGAAACGCCTAGAGCTCCTCTGTTCTAATTTGCTTGAATTGCTCAATCCCAATAAGGATAATTCAACCATCGAACCGCAAAAAATCAACCTTTACCAACTCATAGAATCAATCAAAGAGTACTTTAGTATAGGTTTGATGGCAAAGAATATACAGTTTATCAATGCCCTTGATCCACGCCTTGAAATCAAATCCAATGATTACCATTTGTCTATCATCATCACCAACATCATTAGTAATGCTATTCGATTTACCCACAGCGGTATAATAAATGTAGAGTCGATCTGCATAAACTCCAATATTCATCTAATTATTTCCGATACGGGAAGAGGTATTCAGCCCGAAATCAAAAATCAACTAAATCGTAAGAATTTTAAGATTCAGCATAAAAACGACATCAAACATCGCAGC
>CAYUNO010000058.1:0-11122 GCA_964446075.1 uncultured Flavobacteriaceae bacterium
ACTTGCAGAGAATACAAAGAAGAGTGCTAGTTTTGATTCATTCAAAGGAGGAGAATTAGATTTTAATTATTCGAACCAATATTTACAAATTCCTTTAGGATTAAAAATGAAAACTGCCGAAGTGGGCAACATGAAGTACTATATTCAAGTGGGAATTGCACCGTCGTTTTTGATGAAAAGCAGACTTACTACAAGCCCAATAGAAACAGATAAGCGCGTTTACCCAGAAGAAAAAGGCATATCGTTTCACGACCCAAACTCATCAGATGACAATATTTATGAATTCAGTGGAACAAAAGTTTCTGGTTCAGGGGTAGGAGAAACAGTTTACGATTTCAAAGACGATGTAACTCGTTTTCGCTTCCCTGCCATCATTGGGGTTGGTTTGGATTATAAACTTACTGGAAACACAAGATTTACAGCGGGTTTGCGATTCGATAATTCAATAAATGATTTTTTCAAGGATAAGCGAGTAAATGCCCGTAGCAATATGATTGCTATCAACTTGGGTATTATTTTCTAAACCACAGATGGCTAATCTAAAGATTGCCTTAGCTCAATTAAATTATAAGGTTGGCGATTTTGAGCGTAACACTTCAAAAATTGCCGATGTTTTATTCGAAGCCAAGCAGAACAAAACCGATTTAGTTGTATTTTCCGAATTATCTGTTTGTGGTTATTCTCCGGATGATCTGTTGGATTATCCCTGGTTTGTAGAAAAATGCGAGCAAAGTTTGGAAGCAGTGGCAATGGCATGCGATGGTATTGCTGCAATAGTGGGTGGTGTAATGCGCAATCCAGGAAAAGGTAGACAATTACAAAATGTTTGTTGTTTCATCAACAACGGGAAAATTGAATATATCGTTCCTAAAACACTGTTGCCAACATACGATGTATTTAGTGAACGTCGATATTTTGAACCGGGAACGAATCCACAGGTAATTGACTACAAGGGCACTAAGATTGGAATTGCAATCTGCGAAGACCTATGGGATATATACAATGATTTTGAATATCTGCAGCATCCTGGTGAGGACTTGGTAAAATTGGGAGCAGAAATTATAATTAATCCTTCTGCATCGCCGTTTCATATCGGTAAGCAATCTCTAAGAAATCGAGTATTTGCAGGACAAGCCAGCAGATTTGGTGTACCCGTTCTGTATTGCAACCAAGTGGGTGTTCATACGGAATTATTATTTGATGGCAGCTCAAGGGCCATTAATGCCAGTGGCGAAGTTGCAGCCCAATTACCAAGTTTTGATGAATCGGTAGCCTATTTACAATATCAGAATGGCGAATTTATAGCAGAAAAATCAGTGCCACTAGAAACCAATGATATAGCCTTATTACATCAATCTCTGGTTTTTGGTATCCGCGATTATTTTTCTAAAATGGGTTTCAAGGCAGCTACTTTTGGAGCGAGTGGTGGAATCGATAGTGCAGTTATTCAAGCGCTAGCCACCGAAGCATTGGGGGCAAATAATGTTCATCCTATTTTAATGCCTTCCATGTACAGTTCGGACCACAGTATAAACGACGCTATTGATTTATCTCGACGATTAGACAATAGTCCAATTACACTGCCAATTGAAGATATTTACAACTCCTACATTAAGACGTTAAAACCCGTTTTTAAAAATTTACCATTCTCCTTGGCAGAGGAAAATATTCAGGCAAGATCTAGGGCAGTTTTACTGATGGGTATTAGCAACAAATTTGGATATATCCTATTGAATACCAGCAATAAAAGCGAAATGAGTGTAGGTTATTCCACCTTATATGGGGATTTATGTGGTGCCCTCTCTCCTATTGGCGATGTTTACAAAACACAAGTGTATGCATTAGCTAAATACATCAATAGGAATTCAGAATTAATACCTCAGAATATTATCGACAAGGCCCCATCGGCTGAATTAAGGCCAGGTCAAAAAGATCAGGATTCGTTGCCACCTTATGAAGTGTTGGATGAGATTCTAAAGAATTACATTGAGTTAAAGCGCGGTAGAGACGAAATTATAACGCTAGGATACGAACCCTCCACGGTAGATAAAGTAATCTCCTTAGTAAATGGAAGCGAATACAAGCGCTATCAAGCACCTCCCATACTTCGAGTTAGCTCCAAGGCTTTTGGTAAAGGTCGTGTTATGCCGTTAGTAGGAAAGTACTAATGTCAATTTCTAAATCATTTTCAAACACTTCCAAGTTCCCAAGGGAGTTTTGGATCATGTGCATTGGTGCACTCAGTTTTTTCTTATCCTTTAATATTATACTACCAGAATTAGCTTCGGAACTTAGAAGCAGAGGCGGTGATGCTTATGTTAGTTGGATTATTCCATTGTTTTCATTTAGTGCCTTAATTGCTCGACCATTTAGCGGTTGGTTAGCCGATAATGTTGGTAGAAAAGTAGTGATGATTGGCGGTTGTGTATTTTGTCTTATTTCCGGTTGGTTTTACCCCTTGGTAGGATCGGCAATTACATTTCTGTGGATTAGGGTTTTTCACGGATTTTCAACCGGCTTTACACCTACTGGCTTTACGGCGTACACGGCCGATGTAGTGCCTGAGAGCCACAGAGGCAGAGCCATGGGATGGCAAGGCATGTTCAATAACATGGGAACCACTTTGGGGTACGTTTTGGGCGCAAAAATTGCATTTCACTTCGGTTCTAATTGGTTATTTTACTTAAGCTCAGGATTTGCTGCAATTGCTATCGTTTTATTTCAATTATTACCAGAAACAAGACCCAAAAAACAACTAAAAAACAAATTTGAATTCAAGTTATCGTCTTTGCTATATTGGCCCGCTTGGAAACCGTCCATTCTCATGGGACTCGTTTGTATTTCTTTAGGTACATTACTCACGGTAATGCCCGATTTTACGCAATACTTAGGATATAAAGACAAAGGGTATTATTTAAGTATTTACATTGCCACCTCCTTGTTTTTTCGATTAATTAGTGGTAGAATTTCCGACAAATTAGGCAGGGCATGGAGTACGAGTATTGGTACATTTTTTCAAATTATATCCATGGGAATTCTAATGGCAATTTCCTTAAAAACACCAATTAACATTGAGTTATTTTTTATTATTTCCGCCTTATGCTACGGCTTAGGTCAAGGATTTAATGCTCCCAGTTTATTTGCATGGGGATCGGATACTGCAGGAGAGTTACATCGAGGAAAGGCAATGGCTATGATATTTATATTTTTAGAATTAGGAATTATTGTAGGAGGTCTAATTTCAGGTTTATTTACTATACCGTCTAATGTTACAGCTAAACTTTCCGAGACCTCTACGATGGGCGGATATTGGGACTATCCTGCCATTTTCGGATTAAATTTAATAAGTTTTATTATTGCTTTTTTATTTTCTGTCTACCAAATCTGGCAATCACGAAAACGCGAATGCTAATTGCCCGATGGAACGCTCAAAGCAGGATCGTTATATTCTATCGCCGGCACTTCTGATTGATTAGATTCTTGAATTTTATCTAACACTTTCAATACATCGTTTCTCCAACGAATGTTGGTATTGTATATTCCATAAAGATATCTAACCATTTCTTGATCACTTTGGGTAGGTCTACCCTTCTTTTTAGCAAAACTTCTATTAATTCCGTCCAAATAAATACCAAAATCAAGGATACAATCGTACCAAGAAGCGTAAATTGAATAATTTGTTTTGGATTTTGCCACGGCAGTAGTTTTACGAGATCGAGGGAATCGCATTCCTACTAAATTGTTGTATAATCGAGAATATTTTGAATACTGTCCGTCTACTCCAGATTCAATAATCTTTACTGCTGTAAAGATATTTGCCCATTGTGGTATTGCTTCCAAAGCAACATGATGCATGGCCATAACGGAAGGAATTTTCTTCAAAGACAAGGCCAAAGTATCAAAAAATAGGGAATCTTTCCGCAATACAATTGCAGTATCCGACGCCTTAATTAAAGATGTCTTAGAAGTTTCAAAGGTTGCTTTTCCAATCACTGCCGCACTACACAAAATCAGAACTGTGGTTGGAAAAATCCACTTGCTTCTGAGCATAACAACAAAGGTAATAAAGTTACAAAAGTGCAACTGATTAATTAATAATCAATTAATCCACATATTGCTCACAGCCATACCCAAAACAGATGCAATTTCCCGTTTTTGTTCGTTCAAAAATTCAACGTAAAGTAACAATTCTTCCATATCGCAATCTGGATTTTTCAATTCTAATAATTTGGTTTTTATTAGTTTATCAATCTTTTTACGTTTAAAATGCAACAACAAATTTATTGCAACCTCTAGGTATTGAGTTTCTTCGGTACTTACATCTATTAAATTAGCTGCGAAAGCCTCACTCAACTCATGGCTTGCAGTTAATTCGCCTGCTGCCCACCGAGCTATTTCTTCATTTGGATGGTTTAAAAAGTAATTGGCATCCGGAATTTCTTCCGCATCAAAAAAGTAGGGTGCTAATTCTTGAGCAAATGGCTCGTGAAATTCTAGAAAGTCATCGGCCTGAATTTTTTGTTTTAAAAAATGAAACAACGAAGTCTCCTCAAAAGCGGGTTTATTTCCATGCAACAACATCAACCTAAAAAAGCCTAACTCTTGTTCTTTATCGGTTAGTGGTTCTTGAATTTTAGTCTCTACAACCAATTCTTGAGTGGATTGTGTAACGTTATTGAGCAGTTGTTGACTTTCTTTTAGCTTTTCTTTTCGAAGTAATTTCCCCAACTCAGCCGCTAATATTACCTCCTCCATTTGGCAAACACTAGCTAATTGTTGTACTAATGTACTTCGTTTTAACCCATCTTTGATTAAGGATACACTTTTTAAAATTTCTTTAACGGCGTCCGATTTTTTCAATGGATCACCATTGGTTTCTTTTAATAACAGTTCCGCTTTAAATACTATAAATGTCTTTTCATTTTGATCAACATACTTTGCAAATTCCTCTCCACCCAACTGCTGACAATAAGAATCCGGATCTTCACCATCAGGTAATAAAACTACGCGTACATTTAAATCTTCTTCCAACAGCAAATCTATTCCACGCAAGGATGCTTTTATTCCGGCTGTATCACCATCATAAATTACGGTAACGTTTTCTGTAAATCGCTTAACCAATTTGATTTGGCCAGGGGTTAATGCCGTACCACTGCTGGCAACAGCATTATCTACTCCATACTGATGCAGTGTAATTACATCGGTATATCCTTCACACAATAAAACTTTATCCTTCTTTTTGATAGAATTCTTAGCTTGAAATACACCAAAAAGTACCTCACTTTTCTTATATAATTCTGTTTCAGGAGAGTTAACGTATTTGGGCGCATTATCGGCATTCCCCATTTTCCTGCCGCCAAAACCAATCACCTTACCAACCACACTGTGTATGGGGAAAATCACTCGATGCCTAAACAGGTCGTAAAAAGAGCCATTATCACGTTGCTTAATCAGACCCGCTTCTAATAAAAACTCAGATTTATATCCTTTCTGCAAGGCAGCATTGGTGAGGGACTCCCAATTTTCTGGGTTATAGCCTAATTGCCATTTTTTAATTGTTTCTTGAGTAAATCCGCGCTCCCGAAAATAAGGTAAAGCGATGGAAGTGCCCTCCTCAGTTTCATGCAATTGTTGTTGAAAATAATCGGCAGCAAAATCTACTGCTGCCTGAATTGATTCGCGATGTAGTTGCTTTTCTTTATAGTTATCTTGATCTTCAAATGTCCGCGTTTCTTCTAAGGTAATACCGTATCGATTGGCTAATATCTTTGCAGATTCCGAAAACGATAAATTATCAATATCCATTAAAAACTGGATTGCATTACCGCCTTTTTGGCAGCCAAAACATTTGTAAATCCCCAATGTGGGAGAAACTACAAAACTTGGGGTTTTTTCGTTGTGAAATGGACAAGGGGCTTTGTAACGAGATCCACTTTTTCTCAATGATACATAGTCTCCCACTACCTCATCGATCGGTACAACCGATAATAAATGTTGTATGGATTGTTCTGTAATCATAAGAGAAAAGCAACTACTAATATACTCTAAAAAAGATATTAGATTTGCAAAGAACCTCCTACTAAGGGGAAAATCCAAATAACCATGGTAAACAAATCGGCAATCCAAGAAAAGGCAAAGGCATTGTTGCCTCAATTGATAGAAATTCGAAGAAAAATTCACGAAAATCCAGAATTATCATTTCAAGAACACGAAACCGCCGCATTGGTTGAAGATTACTTACAAAACAAATTAGGCTTACAGACGCAAAGACTTGCAAATACCGGTGTTGTCGCAGTTATTGAAGGGAAAAATCCTAGTTCAAAAACAGTTGGTTTGCGGGCCGACATGGATGCGCTCCCGATTGTTGAAGTAAACGACGGTAGACCTTATCGATCAAAAAAAGAAGGGATTATGCATGCTTGCGGTCATGACGCACATACTACCAGTCTATTGGGTGCTGCAACCCTGTTGAATGAACTGCGCAAAGATTTTGAAGGAAGCGTAAAACTGGTTTTTCAACCAGGAGAAGAAAAATTACCCGGTGGTGCCTCATTGATGATAAAAGAAGGGGTTTTAGCCGATATCGATGTAATGATTGGACAACACGTAATGCCGGCTATCTACACGGGGAAAGTAGGATTTAGACCAGGGCTTTATATGGCCAGTACAGACGAAATTTATGTTACCATTCAAGGGAAAGGCGGACATGGGGCAATGCCTCATTTAACGGTAGATCCAATTGCAATTGCGGCTAATTTGATTGTTTCATTGCAACAAATTGTTTCTAGAAATGCCAACCCTACCTTGCCCTCTGTTTTAACGTTTGGAAAAATAATTGGAAATGGTGCCACCAATGTTATTCCATCGCAAGTGACAATAGAAGGAACATTTAGAACTCTGGATGAAGCTTGGCGATCAATTGCACACGAAAAAATGCTGCAAATGGCAAAAGGGATTGTTGAAGGGATGGGTGGTACGGTAGAATTTAATATTGTGCGAGGTTATCCATTCTTGAAAAACAACGAACCGCTAACTGAACGCTGTATTCAATCGGCTCAAGATTATATGGGAATTGAAAACGTTGAGCCTTTAGGAATTTGGATGGCCGCAGAAGATTTTTCTTACTATTCTCAGGAAATACCCAGTTGTTTTTATCGATTAGGCACGAAATCGGACGCTAAAAATACAGGTGTTAGCGTTCACAATGCTAGTTTTGACATAGACGAAGACGCTCTTGAAACGGGCTGTGGACTAATGACGTGGTTGGCTATAAGCGAACTTAACCACCAATAATATATCGTAAATTATCTACGGCAGCATCCCAAATAGAAGCAGCCATATCTTCTTCCCCATCATCTACAAACTCAGTAATCAAAAGATCCACGTCCCCCGTGATTTCATCTTGCTGAATCCTAAATTCCATAAATTCCTCCGGAGATGGAGAATTATTAATGCTGAATTTCACGTATTTATTCACTACGTTTTTTAGGAGAACTGCTTCCGTTTTCGTGCCATCTTCCCATTGAAAAACGTATTGCGTCCCTCCTTTTACACCTACATGATCGGCAAACCAACTTTGTAAACCCGAAGGATTTGAAATGTATTGATAAATAATTGCTGGTGAAGAACGTAATGGATATTCCAATTCAATCTTTATTCTTGCGTTTCCTGTAGCCATGAGGTTTAATTTGGGGTATCGTTACTGCAAAAAAGGCAATTTGATGTTAATTTCAAAATTATTAGCCATGAAGTTAGAATTATATTTGTGCACATGTTTCGTATTCCAACCTACACACGAATTGCATTTATCGTCTTTTTGACAACATTTTTAATTGCAATTTCGGGATGGAATATGCCCATTACTTGGTTTATACATAAGAATGGATTTCATCAAGCAGATATATTTTTTGCCTTTTACACCCAAACGGCAGAGTGGTTAATAATTTTAATAGCCGCACTCCTAAGTTTTTACATAAATCGACGATTAGGGGTTTTATTTTTGCTTGCAGCTTCCGTACAAGGTTTGATTGTTATGTTCATCAAACAATGGATTAACGCACCAAGACCCGCCAGTATTTCCATAGATCAAATCCGATCAATACCCGGCGTTTCGCTTCAATATTGGAATTCTTTCCCAAGCGGCCATACCGCTATTGCTGTATTATGTTATGGTTTTATTGCCATCAGCATTAATCGTCTTTTACAAAAAAATAATACAATAGTAGAAGTTTGCTTATTGTATTTAGCACTAGCAATGGGATATTCGCGAATGTATTTAGGGCAACATTCTTTGCTAGATGTAACAATTGGCGGGCTGCTAGCCCTTGTTTTTTTGCATACTTCCGTATGGATTATTAACAATTGGGATTTCAGGGTTGCTAAAATGCAACAAAACTAGTTAATTGCTATTTGCCCGTCCAACATTGAATTTATTCTATGTCGAAATTCACCATCCATATTCTCATAACGCTTTTAGCAGTGCTGCTATTATTGCCGGGTTTGGGATTGGTTCCTTTATTTGACTGGGATGAATTGAATTTTGCCGAATCGGCCAGAGAAATGGTTCTAACAAACAATTGGTGGTATGTGCAGATGGGATTTGAGCCGTTTTGGGAAAAACCACCGTTAGCTATTGTATTGCAGGCATTATCGGTTAAATTTTTTGGTGATTATACATGGGTTTACCGACTTCCAAATGCAATTGCCGGAATTATTGCAGTTAACTTCGTCTATCACATAGGAGAATTCTTGGGAAGAAGAATGCTTGGGATATTTTGGTCAATCACAACCTTATGTACGTTTGCAACCTTTATATATTGGAAATCCGCCATCATCGACCCAATATTTAACTTATTAATAGTCTTAGCTTTATGGAATTGGTATCGAATTAATCGAGCGGAGATTCACGGTGAGCGATCCCATATTTACTACTTATTAAGTGGAATATTTATTGCTTTAGCCACCTTAGCAAAAGGGCAAGCAGCGTTACTCATTTTTATACTGATTATTGGTTGGATAACCATTTACCGAGGAAGATGGCAAGATGTATTTACTGGAAAAATTCTGATTTTCATCCTTCCCATTGTTATTTTGGTTGGGGGATGGGCTTTTAGAGTTTACCAATTGTTGGGTAGTTCGTTTTTTGAGTCGTTTTACAACTATCAACAAGAATTGGTAAAAGGTCAATTTGATTGGCATACCCAGCCTTGGTTTTATCATTTGATTGTTCTCTTAGTATTGTGTTTCCCTTCATCGGCAATTGCTATTAGGTATTTAACCAAGAAAGGCGAAGAAGATTTTGTTCTTGAAAGTTGGCATTTTCTTATGCGCAGTATGTTTTGGATTGTTTTAATTGTATTTTCAATTGTATCAACCAAGATTATACACTATTCAAGTCTGTGTTGGTGGCCTATTACGTATTTTGCCGCCTATCATTTTTATTTGGTTTACACCAACAGAACAGTTACTTCTGCTGGACAAAAATTATGGCTACTGTTTAGTGGACTATTATTAATGATGGGGTTGTTGGCCGGCCCGATAGCCATGAATTGGATACAGTGGGGGGAATTTTCTTGGCAATCAAAACTCGATGCCTATGGGCTTGCCTTGTTAAAATCTGGAAGTTGGCCCGTAACAACATACCTATCTGGTGGATTTATGATTGTTGGGTTTGTTTTCCTTTTCAAATTAATTTTCATTTCAAAATCCAAGGACTTCATTGAAGGTAATTTATTATTAATTACCCTGTTAGTAGCTATTTCTACGTATACTTTTATTTTACCTGCTGCTGCAAACACCTTACAAAATCCATTAGCATTTTTTGTAAAAAAAGTAAATCACAAAAGTACATTAATTGAAAATCAAGGATTTAAAACCTATTCGATTTATTATCATGGCAAGCTTGCTCCCAACGATTTTTTAGGCGATTGGTATTATAAATCCGATATGGTTAAGGAAAAAACGAGGAATCATCCTTATCCTAAACAAGAATCCAGAAAAGTTTGGATTAGAGACGGCAACCCTGTAAATCCTGCATATTTAATCACTAAAATCACTTACAAACCCGATCTATATTTCTTACAACAGTTTAGTAAAACCGATTCATTTTCAGGCTACTGGGTGTGGAAACGTAAATAGCTTCGAAATTTGTATTCAATAAAAATTCTTCTAAATTGCAGTTAATCAACCTCGAGAATATGAAAGCGAATAGAACTTGTGTAATTACCTCGGACTGGGAAATGGGGGCTGGAAAGATTGGTACTTCTTACGGTCCTCTAAGAATAAAATCCCTATTGGAATCTACTCCTATGGGACAGCAAATTGCCAATACCATAACTATAAATTCTTCTAAAATTGAGCAATACCAAGCAACAGAAAATGCAAATTCTGTTGCATTCAATACCTTTAATCCAGCCAAACATATCAAAGCTCTGATAAACCATACACAAGAGTTGAGTTCAATTGTTGAAGACTGTGTGGTAAACGGGCACAACACATTAGTTTTGTCTGGAGATCATTCCAACGCAATAGGCACAGTTAGTGGATTGTGCAGAACATTGGGTGGAGAAAATATTGGTGTTATTTGGATTGATGCGCATTTGGATTTGCATTCGCCATTCACTACTCCATCGGGCAATATTCATGGAATGAGTGTAAATACATTGATTGGCGATGACAATAAGGAATCGGGAATCAGAGCATTATCTGAAACAGAACAACAAAATTGGAATTCATTAAAATCAATAAAAATCAATAAGCCCAATAATTGTATTTCTGCGAAAAACTTAATTTTCATTGGAACTAGATCCTACGAGGAACAGGAATGGGAATTAGTATGTAAGCACAATACTCTCGTTATTACAGTGGATGAAATAAAACAACACGGTCACGATTGGTTAATTAATAAAATAAACGATCATCTTCAACATTGCATGTATAGATATGTTAGTTTCGATGTAGATTCGTTGGATTCAAGTATTTCCAGCGCCACAGGCACCCCTGAACCAAATGGACTGGATGCAGAAACGGCTTGCTTTTTATTTGAACAGTTGTGGAATCATTCGCAAACTGTTTGTATGGAGATCACTGAATTTAACCCCACCCTACCCAATCCAGAGAAATT
>CAYUNO010000059.1:0-11096 GCA_964446075.1 uncultured Flavobacteriaceae bacterium
CTGAACTTCAAAATAATTCTGCAAGTGATTGTGGTTTTATCTGTATTTGTTGCAAAATCCATTTTTCGGAATATTTAAATTTATTATTTTTTCTTTTGCAAACATCGCATTTCCCGCAATAATTGTAGGGACCTAATCCGGAAAAATACTGCTGCCAAAATACAGATCTGCAAACATCCAACGATGCATATTCTTTCAATCTATGCAACGATTTAAGTCGCAGTTGCAGCAGTTGTTTTAGGGGAGTATCATTGATGCTGGGATACATCGATCTTCCGCCACGAAACAGAATCTTTGGCATATCAGTTTGAGGCCAATAATTGATAAGTCTAAGTTTTTGTAAATGTGTGAGTTGTCGTCTAATTTCAATATCTGGAAGGCGCAATCTTTTTGCCAAAGCCGTTTCATTTATCACTGTTGGAAATTCAAAAATACCGCCGTGTTGACGCAAAAGAATATCTACAGTATTAGCTAAAACATTGGATTGTATTCTCACATTATACACTTCTTGGTACGGTGCGATGAATTGGATTCTTGATGGCATGTATCCAGATTCCATCAATTGAATTTGCTCGCAAACTTCTAAAGCCTTAAGCCCAATACTCACCGTTCTAAGTGGAAGTGAGTATTTTGTAGCTATCGTTGCTGGGGAGAAGGGTATGGGTTCTATATTCCCTTGACCTGGACTTAATTGCATTGTGTTTGCGGTGGCGTGATATATTCGTTCGAGTTCAGATTTATTGGGGTGTTGTTCACGGAGTTGTTGTTCTATTTCAACCCAGTCTGAGGCTTGGTGTAGTAGTATACAGTAACTATCAGCACCATCTCTACCAGCACGACCTGCTTCTTGATAATAATCTTCCGGATTTTTTGGAGGTCGAGTATGAATCACTAGTCGAACATCCGGTTTGTCTACCCCCATGCCAAATGCATTGGTACAGCACATTACCGGGTATTTGCCTTGCATCCATTGACTTTGTCTATTGTTTCTATCGTTGGCTGATAATCCAGCGTGATAGAATGTGGCAGCAATGCCATTGGATTGCAGAAAGCGGGCGTTTTCTTCGGTTTCCTTACGTGAGGATGAAAAAATCAAAACACAGCCTTGGATTCTTTGTAAAAGGCGCAAAATATAACCGCTTTTATTTTCTGTATTTACAGAATAAAAATTCAAATTTTCTCTGTGGAATTCTCCGCAAAAAACAAATGGATCTTTCAGTTCTAGCTGTTGGATAATATCTTCTTGAATCCATGATGGTGCACTAGCTGTAAAGGCGGCAATGATTGCATCTGGAATAAACGATTTTACTTCTTTGATTTTACGGTACGAGGGTCGGAAATCTTGACCCCACATCGAAATACAATGAGCTTCGTCTATTACTAATAATTTGATATTGAGATTGGGTAAGTATTCACGAAAATTAACGGTCTCCAAGCGTTCCGGCGATACATAAAGTATTTGATAATGACCTTGTAGGGCATTTTCCATCATCTGTTTAACCTCGTGGATATTATAACCAGAATGAATAGCTGCGGCGCGTATTCCACGACGTTTCAAGCCCTCCACTTGGTCTTTCATCAGGGCGATTAATGGCGATATAACGAGCGTAACTCCTCCTAATGCCAATGCTGGAACTTGAAAGCATATACTTTTGCCTCCGCCTGTTGGTAATAAGGCTAGGGTTGGTTTCCCGTTTAAAATATGCTGGATTACGGGCTTTTGATCGGGTCGAAAATCGGAATATCCCCAATGTTTTTTCAGTATTTCAATGGCAATTTCCAAAATTCTTTGTTGTTGAGGTAAGAATGATTAAGGAGAATTTGGTATTTAATTTTTCTTGTTGTTTTCTACAATCTTATTTTTAAAATCGTAATTGGGGGTTGTTTATTAAGCGTTATTGACTTCGTCGCGGAAATGTTGAATTGTTTGGTGTATGGATTTAAAGAATTGGTTCCGTTGTTTTTCAGCAACCTTACTTAATAGAGTGCTTTTAGACATAATTATGTTTAACCAAGATTCTGTGGTTTCATTAAAGAATCGATTGTTGCTGCGAGCAAAATTGAATGTGTTATAACTAATATAACTTGCTTGATGGCTATCGGATCGAAGAAAAACAGTATTGTTACCAATCATTAAATCGCTGGCATACAAATCGTACGGTGTTTCCATTATTTGGTTACTAACCGGGTTGAATTTCCTCCCTTCTTCGGCTTGTTTGGCAGCCATTTTTAAGATTCCATCGCAATCGGCTAGAATCTCTAAAACTGTCTCTTTTTCTTCGAAAAATCCCGCTTCCCAGTAGAATCGAATTTGCTGTAGAGTGCTTTTTAGCGTGTCTTCGTTCCAAATTTCGGTAGTTGGAACACTCATGAACATTTCTCGGACTTTGGGTACCGCTTCCATCCATGCATCGGGCAATTGTGTCTCCTCTACTTTTCGTCCTTGTAATGCTACCGAATTTAATAAACTTTTATTCCAATACACCATTTTGAATCGTGCCAGTTTAGCAAAGAAGAAGTGGTAAAAAACGGGCAAATCCTCGGCTGCA
The DNA here is from genome assembly GCA_964446075.1 of uncultured Flavobacteriaceae bacterium. GTDB lineage: Bacteria > Bacteroidota > Bacteroidia > NS11-12g > UBA955 > JAGKXC01. The sequence goes on from CAYUNO010000059.1 coordinate 2,550, forward strand.
TAAATAAGTTTGTGGTTTGGAAATTTCATCATCCACAGCAAATCCCCGGATAAAACACGTAGATAATTAGAGAAACTCTCTGGATCTGGGGTTAACTTATTGATTCTAAAAGCAACCATGTCGGAGTTAATCTCTGCTAAAGCTTCCAAAGGAATATTATAATGCATGCAAATGGCATAAGTTTCTGCAAGGGTAAGATCGGTCTCACCACGCAGTCTTCTGTAGATGCTATCCAAACTTACCTTCAGTAATTCACTTAATTCTTCTGCAAGATTGATGTGCGCTGGCGCTGTGCGTTTCAACAGCTCAATGAAATGGTTTTGAACTTGCTTTGACATTTTGCGATTTTCCGTAAAGCTAAAAAAAATCTTTTGCAAAAATCACAAAAGCATATTTTTTTTTGATTTTTTACCAACTACAAACAGTAGGGATCATAATTGACAGTGAATAAATTGCAAATAATACTAATAGGGTTACCCAATTTGCATTTTTTCCTTAAATGGGTATAAATTGAATCAATAAACTTTGCGATGTTCTAACAGATTGGAGCCTGCTAGAATAAGTTTTAAATCTTTAAAATTAATTAATGCCGCTTCTTGTTTTCAAGGGGCGGTTATTTTTTATTGAAGATCTTTAGAGTTGACCATCTTTCATGGTGTAAACATGATCAGCCATATCGGCCATAGCTTGATTATGAGTTACAATTACAAAAGTTTGATTCAAATCTTTTCTTAGATTTTCAAATAACTGTTGTACTTGGCCAGCATTTTGTGAATCCAAATTACCGGTAGGTTCATCGGCAAATACAACTTTGGGATTATGGAATAAAGCACGTGCGATTGCAACCCGTTGTTGTTCTCCACCAGAGAGTTTATTTGGAGAATGGTGGATTCGATCGGCTAAGCCCATATAGCTCAAAAGCTCTAAGCCTCGTTTTTCGGCTATTCTTTTGGGCTCCCCAGAAATCAAACCCGGTAAAATGGCATTTTCCAGAGCTGAAAATTCGGGTAACAATTGATGAGATTGAAAAACGAATCCAATTTGTTTATTTCTAAATTCCGCGAGTTCTCGTTTGTTTAGAGAAAATATATCGGTTTGGTTAATTTTCACCAAACCAGTATCGGGCTTATCTAGAGAACCTAAAATCTGTAGCAAAGTGCTTTTCCCTGCACCACTGGCACCAATAATAGCAGCAATTTCACCGGGTTCTACGGTTAGGCTAACACCCTTTAGTACTTCGATATCTCCGTAACGTTTCTTTATATTATCGCAGAAAACCATGATGAAATCATTTAATTAACGCTGAAATTGGCCCAAAGTTAGTTATTTTCGCAGCGCAATTAGCATTTGTATCCAAGAACAACATGAATATTCACGAGTACCAAGCCAAAGAAATCCTTAAGAAATACGGTGTAGCCGTGCAAGGAGGATTCGTAGCCGAAACCCAAGAACAAGCCATTGAAGCCGCTCAAAAAGTTAAGGAAGAATTCCAAAGCGATTGGTGTGTAGTAAAAGCACAAATTCACGCGGGTGGAAGAGGTAAAGGTAAAATTCAAGGCACGGAGCAACGCGGTGTTCAGGTAGCAAAGAATCCTGAGATGGCTGGTGATATCGCCAAAAACATGTTGGGTGGAACATTAGTTACCATTCAAACAGGTGCTTCAGGTAAAGTGGTTAACAAAGTTTTGGTAGCTCAAGATGTTTTCTATCCGGGTGCGTCTGAGCCAAAAGAATATTACATGAGTGTTTTATTGGATAGAACAAAAAAGCAGAATGTAATTATTTATACTACCGAAGGCGGGATGGATATCGAGGAGGTTGCGGAAACTCATCCAGAGAAAATTCATAGAGAATGGGTAAGCCCAACTACGGGTTTACAGCCATTCCAGGCTCGTAAAATTGCTTTTAATTTAGGTTTAGAAGGCAAAGCGTTCAAGGAAATGGTGGCTTTTGTATCCGCTTTATATCGTGCATACGAAGAAACGGATAGTGCAATGTTTGAGATTAATCCTGTATTAAAAACTTCAGACGATAGAATTATTGCCGTAGATGCGAAGGTGAATTTGGATGATAACGCTTTATATCGCCATAAAGATTTCTTAGAGTTGCGCGATTTAGCCGAAGAAGATCCTACAGAAGTAGAAGCAGGGAAATACAATCTTAACTATGTAAAATTAGATGGTAACGTAGGTTGTATGGTTAATGGTGCGGGTTTGGCTATGGCTACCATGGATATCATTAAGTTGAGTGGTGGTGAGCCTGCTAATTTCTTGGATGTGGGAGGTACCGCCAATGCTGAAACCGTAGAAGCTGGTTTCCGTATCATCATGAGCGACCCCAATGTGAAGGCTATTTTAATCAATATTTTTGGAGGTATCGTACGTTGCGATCGTGTGGCAAATGGTGTAGTAGAGGCATATAAGAAAATTGGAGATGTTAAAATTCCAATCATCGTGCGTCTTCAAGGTACCAATGCTGAAGAAGCAAAACGTATTATCGATGAAAGCGGCTTGAAAGTGTATTCTGCTATTGCGTTGGCCGAAGCTGCTTCCTTGGTGGAGCAGGTATTGAAAGGCTAATATAGCTTAACTGCACAATTCTTCGTACACCCTAATTAGTGGTGTATAAGCCTACAATAAATAGGTCTCCAATCCGTTTACCTTTGAAATATGAGATTGGTGATTTGTGCCTTGTTGGCAACGCTCGTATCTTCTGTTTCGGCTCAAGATGGTCCGATTAACAGTTTTCCTGATGTTTATTTTCAGCGTGGGGCTGAATTGTATCGAGAAGGCCGGTTTAATGCCGCAGCGGTGCAGTTTAAAGCTTACTTGGATGAAACAGGTAAATCGTCATCGAATTTAGAAGAAGCTAGCTATTTTTATAGCATGAGTAAGCTAATGGCCATGCATTCTGACGGGGTGTTGATGGTTCAGGAGTTTTTAGAAAATCATCCTGGATCCTTGCGTTCCGATGAGGCAAATTTGGCCATGGGTGATTTTTATTACAAGAAATCCAAGCACTCTTTGGCACTTCGGTATTATCGGAATGTTGAAGTTAAATCCCTCGACGTTGCACAACGCAATCAATTCAATTATCGCAAGGGCAGTTGTGAAGTGATTTTAAAGCGGTACAAAGAGGCTTTACAAACCTTAGAAAGCGTTGCTAATACGCCAGGGGAATATCGAAATCAGGCTTGTTATTACCACGGTTATTCTGCCTTAATGATGGGAGATATGGATGCTGCGGTAAAATCATTTGAGCGAATTAAAGATCAAGGTTTTGATAATGTCCGATTTTATTTGGCTCAGGTATATTACAAGCAGGGGAATTACGATTACGCCATAGCTGAACTAGAAAAAACCAACAAGAAAGTTCCTAAAAATCAGGTTGAATGGCTACGCGGTAAATGCTATTATCAAAAAACAAATTACGAAAAAGCAGCGGAAGCATTTCGATTAGCTAATCTAACTCCCGATACCTTGCAGCTTTCTGAACAATATGAAATTGGATATTCATTCTATAAGACAGGAGATTTTTCAGGCTGTTTACCTTGGTTGAAATCGGTAGCAACAACCAATGATTCTATCGCACAAATTGCTAGTTTTCAATTGGGGAATGCTCAATTTAGATTGAAAAACAATCGCGAGGCAATGAATGCCTATGCTGAGGCATTTCGATCCGGGTACAATATGGAAATTGCAGAATTAGCATTGTTTAATCAAGCTAAAATCGCGATCAGTAACGGCGATGGAAACGCAATTGCGTTGTTAGATAAGTTTGTGAAGCTGTTTCCAAAATCAACCAACTCGAAAGAAGCTACTAAGCTGAAAGCACGAATGTTGATCAATACAGATAGTTATCGGGAAGCGGTGGCTCTATTAGATGGTTTGGATGAGTTGGATCCGCAAACAGAAGAAGTGTACCAAAAGGTCACCTTGGCCCGTGGTATGGAATTGTATAAAAACAGAAACTTCAATGCAGCCATTGATTTATTCCGTAAATGCCAATCAAAAAAGATCAAACCAGAACTTTCTGCGGAAGCCATTTTCTGGGAAGCGGAAGCGTTGATGCAATTGTCAATGGTTAACGATGCTGAGAAAAAATATCAGCAGTTTATTGAAGCCCCTGGTGCTGCTAAAACTGAAGAACTTCCCTATGCGTATTATGGATTGGGTTATATTCAATTTAATAAAAAAGCCTACGGTGATGCATCTATTTATTTTAATAAATTTACCGGCCAAGCAGCCAATAATGGTAGATACGAAGAACGACTAGTACACGATGCATATTTGCGTAATGGCGACTGTAATTTTATGACAAAACAGTTAAACGAAGCGGTGAAAGCCTATGCGTATGTATCGGGAAAAAAAGGAGCTGATGCCGATTATGCCCTGTATCAAAGTGGTTTAATTTACGGCTTGTTGGAAAAATCAGAGGATAAAATTGCGGCTATGAAGCGATTGATTGGAGATTATCCCAATTCACGATTTATTTTAGATGCATACGATGAGTGCGCCTCTGTTTTAATGATTTTAGGTAGAAACTCCGAAGCAATTACTTATTACAATGGAATTCTATCCAATTTCCCCAATAGCCCTAAGGCAACTAAAGCCTATTCAGCAATGGGCAGATTATACTATAATGAAAAGAAATACGATCAGTCCATCGATATGTACACACAATTGTATGATCGATTTGTGGGAACCACAGAAGCCCAAGTTGCCAATGATATGGTTCGTAGAATTTATAGTGAAATCGGTCGTGCTAGCGATTACGTAAAATGGGCAAAGCCTAGAGGGGGAATAACCGATAATGCACAAGATAGTCTGTACTATGAGGCTGCTTACAGCGCATATGAAAAAGACGATTACAAATTAGCAAACGGAGCATTTGATGTATATCTCCAAAATTATCCGAAAGGAGTATTTCTCATTCCGGCTAACTACTACAAAGCCCAAGTATGCGAAGAATTAAAGTTGACTTCGGATGCCATTAAGCATTATGGTATTGTTGCATTAGCAAATAGTGGCGACATGAAAGAAGACGCTGCATTAGCTGTTTTGCGATTAAGTGGAAAAGATGCATCGTGTGATCAAATTTTACCTTATGTGGAAGTTCTCGAAGGATTAACTAAAAGCAAGGATATGCGACATAATTGTTGGAAATCCATGATGTATTGTTATGTGAAGGGGAAACAACAAGATAAATTAATTTCTGTTGCAGCAAAAGTTATGTCGGATCCAACAACACCTGCAGAAATGCGCACAGAATCGCAGTTGATTTTAGTGAAATCGAATATTCAGACAGGTAAAACCGATTCTTCTTTAGCTCAGTTAAAAACCATTTATTCAAAAGATAACAACCGATTTGCTGCAGAAGCTAAATATTTGGAAGCAGAGTTATTGTATAGAACCGATAGTTTAGAGGCTTGCAAAAATTCTTGCTATGCAATTTTGGATGAATTTAATGGATACGATTTATGGGTTGGTAAAGCGTTGTTGTTATTGGGCGATGCATTTAAAAAAGAAGGCGATTTGCTTAATGCTAAGGCAACATGGAATGGGGTGATTGAGAATTTCGAAATGCCCGAATTGGTGTCCGAGGCTAAAGCAAAATTAAAAGAATTAGAAACTACAAATGGTGGAAGTCCGAGTAAAGATATTCCTCCGGTTCCAGATCGTAAATAAACAGATTGTATTAAATAACGGGGTTAATTGGGATTTCAATCAACCAGTTAACCCCTTTTCCAGGTGTTGAGGAAATTGAAATTTTACCGCTGAGCAGTTGTATTCGAGTTTCAACAGAAACACTCCCTAACCCTGCTATAAAAAGGTTTTTTTCGTATCCAACTCCATCATCTTCTAATTCAATTAAATAATTATTTTCACGTTCGAAAAAATGCAGGTTAACACATTTTGCTAAACTGTGCTTAATTGTATTTTGAATAAATTCTTGAATAATTCTAATTAGATGTAGTTTTTGAATTTCAGTTGGTTCTGTTTTCCAATCGTAAAATTGATACCGTAGATCCAATTCTGTGGTTTTCAATGTGTGTTGAACCTCGCGTTGGATAACTTCTTTAAAACCGATGCTATCGCTTAGCCAAGGAGAATATAAGGAATAAGCAGTTGATCTAATTTCTTCTCCAATAGCGGCAATCTCTGCTCCCGCTTTTACCGATTCAATCCTATTTGAAGTGAGTAACATGGAGAGAATAGAAATTCTATTGAGTGAAGTATCGTGTAAATCCATGGCAATTCTTTTACGTTCTTCCTCTACGGTGTTGGCATGGATTTCTTGAGATTTAGTTTGGAGCAATAAATTTTCCTTTAACAATTTGTTATTGATAACAATAGTCTGATTCATCCACCAAGCAATTAAAACGCCAAAGGCAATCAATTCTAGAATTGGTAGAAAACCAGAATAAGTGTAGATTTCAAGAAAATCGAAAGGAGATGGTTCTGATTCAAACCATATAAGAAGTAACGTAATAATAAATTGCAAGATGAAGGAAATACCCACTAATAGAGGTTTTTTCCAAGATGTCACAGCGTATTTAATTATCACAATCGCGGAAATAACTATTCCGGAGACGCTGATAAACGAAACAAAAACAATCCAAGGGGTTACATTTTTCCAGAAAAAATCGGTAAATAATCGTTCAAAAAAGAAAAGAAAAACACAAACGGTAATTAGCGAAATTATTAGGGTTTTAGTTTTTTTTGATAATCGGTGTTCATCCAAATATTCTATTGTAAGCAAAGCGAAAATTAAAGGAATGATTGCTGAAATAAACGCCCTTAATGTACTATTAATAATGATGTTTTCTGGATAAAACCAAAATCGAAAATATCCTAAACTTATGGCGAAATAGATTAATTGTAGTGTTGTCCAAATTGCATAGTAAAAGAAAATGGCGCGTTTCATGTAAAATCCAAGTACCAAGGATAGTAAGAGTAGGAAACAGCAAAAACCTGCAAACAATCCATTAATCAGTAGTTGTTTCGTTTTCTTGTTTTGAAATTTTATAATAGGGTATAAGTGTATTAAACGATGTTGAAATCTACCTTTCTGTATATATTTAATTAGGAACTCATGAGAACCCGCAGTTAACAATCGATGCACAAATGGACTTTGTAGTCCACCCATTTGTTTGGATACTGGAACGTGATCACCACCAAAGAGAATGCGGGTAAGATTTCCGTTCTTTTCGATTGTAAAGATCTCAATGGTATCAATACTAGCATTAGGTACTTCCAACGTATAATTACCTTCTTTTCCAACAAAAGCTCTGGCATAAATCCATACTTCACCGGTAATTATTCCATTGAATTGGGACTTTGATTTCTTTAATTTAGGTAATACTTCTTCTGGTTTTTGTGCACTAGTAAAATGCTGTGAACTAACGAACGGGAGCTGGTGGGGATGGTTAGCTAAAAAGTTGGCCTTAGATGGAAAAACTCCCCCAAGTGAAATCAATAATAGTCCAATTTTCTTAATGATGTTAGTCAATTTGCTGAATTGAGTTTAATGATAAAATATCTTTATTCGCATAATACCAAGCTAATAATTCAGTAGCACTATTGAACTTTAATTTTCGGAAAATATTTTTTTTATGTGTCTCAACGGTATAATTAGAAATACAAAGAATTTCGGCAATTTTTTTTGAGCTATGCCCATGGGAAATTAAATTAATGATATCTCTTTCTCGTTGAGTTAATAGTTCAATCCCAGATTGGATTGATTCCAGTGATTTCGATGGATAATCAACGGAAGTTGAGACAGAAACTGCTTTTGGGAATTTAATTGCTTGAATAAAATCTTCCCCAGATATCGATTTGGAAATGCAGCCCGTGGCACCATTTTGTAACGCTTTTGAAACCATATATTCATCCATATAAGAGGTTATGATAAAAATATTTGGTTGATAATTGCTTGTACACATGGATCTTATTTTTGGAATTAAATCAAATCCTAATTCATTTTTTAAATGAGCATCAATGAGTATAATATCTGGGTTATATTGTGGGATTGAAAGTAAAAGATCTTCGCCTTTTTGTGTTATTTTTTGAATATCGAATCCTTTTTCGGCAGACAATATTGCAGTAAGGCCTTCAAGCACAATCGGATGATCGTCACAAATTATTGTTTTTAACAAAGCTTGGGTGTTATTCATAATTATTGTGGCATTGAGATTATAAGTTGTATGTAAGTTCCCTTAGAAGGAGTAGAATTTATTAATAATTGAGCATCGATAAACTTTGCTCGAACTTGCATGTGTTTTAATCCTAGTCCTAAATTATTTTCGGACTGAGAAAAACCAATTCCATCATCTTCGATACTGATAAAAAATTTATCATCTAACTCCGAGAATTGAATGAATACATTTTTTGCTTCACCGTGTTTCATGGCATTTCCTACTGCTTCCTGGATAATTCTAAATATATGCAACAGCAAATTCTTTTTAATTTTATCCAACGCCGAAGAACTATCTAAGTGAATTTTAATTCCTGTTTTATTTTGTAAATGCAAGGCCCATTCCCTAAG
>CAYUNO010000060.1:0-11058 GCA_964446075.1 uncultured Flavobacteriaceae bacterium
ATAAATTTCTAATTTGCCAATGATACCAATCATTTGTTCATCAATTTGATTCCACAAAAACACTCCGTGAATTTTTCAAGAATCGCTGATTTTATTTCTTAAGCACTTTAATCTCAGTTCTACGATTTAATGCTCTGCCGGCCTCCGTAGCATTATCAGCCATGGGTAAACTCGCACCAAAACCTTTGGCTACAAAGCGCTTTTCGGGAATGCCCCTTGCCACCAACGCTTGAACCAAGGCAGTTGCTCGATTTCTTGACAGTTCTAAATTATGCAAATCATTACCCTGATTGTCTGTATGTCCACGTACCTCCAAAACCATGGTTGGATTGGATTTCATTATTCCGTCAAGTACTTGAATTTCACTAATTGATTCAGCTCTCAGATCAAATTTATCTGTATCAAAAAAGATATTTTTCAGAACTATAATATCGTTTTCTTTGAATGGTTCTAATTCAGAAACAATAACAAACGGATTCTTTAAACCCGTATCCTTTGGTTGGAAATTCCTAGAATCAAATTTGTATCCTTGCGCCCGCACATGCATAGCATAATTACCTCCAGCATGCAGTGGAATAAAAAACGATTGTATGCTATCGGAAAATACAACTTTATTATTAGATAAATCCACCAATTCCACCAATCCACGCACCGGTTTTCTGGTAGTCTTGTCGATGATTTTTCCTTGCACATAGGTAACTGCTTTGGGCTTAAACTTTTCAGGAAGATTAAAACGGTAAATATCTAATCCCCCGAATCCCCCTTTACGATCGCTCTGGATAAATCCTCCTTGTCCCCATGGATCGATATACATTCCAAAATCATCGTCTTGCGAATTTATCACGTTACCTAAATTAATTGGGGTACTCCAAGTTCCATTGGGCTGCTGTCTGCTCATAAACATATCGATCCCACCGTATCCAGGCAAACCCGTACTCGAAAAATACAATGTCTGACCATCATAGTGCAAAAATGGCGACTCCTCATTGCCAACCGTATTAATCGCAGCACCCAAATTGATGGGGTTACTCCAAATTCCATTCTTCAATGTTGACATCCACAAGTCCTTACCACCAAAACCTCCAAATCTATTACTTGAAAACACCAACGTATGGCCATCACCGGATACGGAAGGTTGACTTTCCCAAGATTTTGCATTGATTGGGGCTCCCACATTATATCCATATTCCCAACCTCTATCTGTTAATATACTCACGTAAATATCACAACTTCCAGAATCTCCGGGTTGATTACAACGTGAATAATACAACGATTTTCCATCGGCACTAATACTCAAGGTGCCTTCATTATTGGGGGTGTTAATATTACCAGGAACCGGTTTGGCTTTAGAAAATATTCCAGACGCTCCCGGCTCCCTCTCTTTAATTTCACTGAAATAAAAATCTTCTTGAAGCCCTGTAGGACCTGGCATTAATCGAGTAAAAACAAAGGTTTTCCCGTTAAATGGCATACCGGGCCAGTATTCGTTCAAATCCGTATTTATAGCATTCCCAGCATTTTCCATTTTTATGGAAGCACCTATAAGTTGATCTTCTTGGGCAGAAATTACTATGCCTCTAAGTCGTTGTGCCTTCTCAACCAACTTTGGAGATGCTTTATGTTTTGATTCGATGTAGCCCGTCTTTTTGGGTAGATTATCAAAAGAGTCCAATAAGGATAGGGATTGCTTAAATTGCTTTTTACGAAACTGATACTCGGCAAAATAGTAATAACTGGGTCTGTAAAATGGCGCAACTTGAATGCAATTTTCATATGATTTTCTAGCCGAAATCGTATCGCCTTTATCATCGTACAACATGGCTTGCAAGGAATACGCATCGGCCACATTAGGATTTGTAGCAATACTCTTATTCACCATCTGTAAGGCTTTATCGCGTTCCCCCAAGTTAAAATGATTCATGGCGGCATCTAAATATTCTTTGCCTTTTTTCGCCTTAGCTGGGGAAATCTCCGAAGCACCAGATGGGGATGAATTACCCGCTGGATTTGATTTTTTTGTTTGAGCTACAGAGCACGAAGTACTTCCAAATAAACCCAACACCAACAAGGCACATAATCTAAAATTCTTACTCATACTCGCTATTATCTCCATGTAAACGTTTTAATCATACGGAAAATATCCTGTTCGATGTAATCGTAAACTGGCGCAATACTGTCTGGATTGGTTGCATGATTAAAGTACAATGCACCACGAACGAAGTTTTTAGTACTGTCTGTAATAAAAAAATTCAAGTTAGTAGCCGTATTGCCTTTGATGCGATATACCAATCCCCAATGACTAGACCCATGCACCGATACCGGTTCCTCTATTATATCTTCCGCACGTTGTAAATGCTTGTAAACTAACTTTCTCGTATCCTGTACTAGACTATCGTACAAAGCCCAATTCTTAAATGAGTAATGCGTTAAATGCAACGTTGCGTCGTAGGGTTTATATAGTACATTCGCCCAACCTGGTCTGGGTATTCCATTTTGACTATCTTGCTTAACAACAGCGTATTGAGGTAATTCAAAAGTAGAATGTAAATCGCTGGATGCTACTACAGAGTATTGCTTATCTATCAATTCAATTTTTGGGAAAATACGGGGTTTCGGAACGAAAGTATCCCCATCGCCACAGGCTGAAACAACAACAAAAACTATTAGTAATATACAATAAATACTGTGTTTACGCATAAGGCTATGAGGTGTTAACGGGAGAATTGTACTTTTATTTTCTTCACTTTCCTTGGATCAGCTGCATCCACTCTAAACCGGATACCCGCCAACTCAATTTCATCTCCACGTTTTGGTAGCCTACCCAGTCTTTCGGAAATCATTCCACCCAGAGAATCACTCTCTAGCTCAAATGCGTCGAAAACACCTACAGGCAACTCCGCAATTCGGATAAAATCTACTAATAAGAATTTTCCCTCAAACAAAAAACCACCGTCAGCGAGCTTTACATATCCCTGTGCTTCTTCATCAAATTCGTCCCGCATATCTCCGAAAACCTCTTCCAAAATATCTTCCATTGTGATAATACCACTCGTGCCTCCAAATTCATCCACAACGATTGCAAAATGACTGTGCTTTAAGCGCATTTCCGCCAACGTATCATCCATGGGTTTATTTTCAGGAATAAAATACGGTGATAGTATTAAATTTCGCCAATTGTAATCTTCGGATTCATCCAAATGGGGCATCAGCGTTTTAATATTCAATATGCCGATAACCTTGTCCAAACTGCCTTCGTAAACAGGCATTCTAGAAAATCCATTTTCGCGAACTATACTGAGTACTTGATGAAAATTCAAGGTGTTGGATAATGCAATAACATCCATCCTCTGTTGCATAATCTGCTTCACTTGGATGTTTCCCATGTTCACAATTCCCTTGAGTATTTCCTTTTCTTGTTTTGCGTCTTCCTCATCCGTCGCCATATCAATGGCCATACTTAACTCCTCGCTGGTTAATTCATTAGCTTTCGGTTTCGCTCTTTTTTCCAATAATACTCCAAGTCGGACCAAAAAATGCGTTAATGGCCACAAAATGGTCGATAGGATCTTCATTGGTATAACCAGCTTTCTGGCTACTTTACGATAATTTTGTGTGGCGAATACTTTGGGAATTACTTCACCAAAAACCAATATTACTAACGTAACTAAAATCGCTTCAACCAAAAATTTCAACCACGGGGCTTCATCCAGGTTGAATACCATTTCAGTTAAATTCAATGTTAACAAAACAAATGCTACATTAACCAAGCTATTGGCTACCAATATAGTAGCAAGTAAGTGCTTTGGCTTTTCCAAGAAGTTAACCACCAGTTTAGCCCCTGTTGAACTTTCTTCACGCAAATCATCTACATCGCTTTCACGATGGGAGAAAAACGCATTTTCCGCAGCGGAAGAGATGGCTGAAATAGCTAAACATAGAACCATCAGTATAGAAATTGCAACCATCGGCCCAATCTGATCAGGCTGTACTGTCTTTACGATAGTCAAAATGGGAGCAGAAAAGCTAAATACTGAAATATCGATACAAAGTGTACTTAGTGAGAAAATCGTGGGTAAAGGGTCTGACATGAATAAATCAATTAAAACGGCAAATCATCATCATCCATTCCCCCAACATTGGGATTGAAATCACTTCCTACATTGGATGAATGGTCACCGCCTTGACTGTGGGAATTATTGGAATCGCCTCTTTCGTTATTGCGATCACCCATCATAGAACCCATCATTTGAAAGTTATTTACGCGAATTTTACGCATCTGCTTTTCCTGACCCTCTGCATCGGTATAACGATCCGTTCTAATTTTACCTTCCACATACAGTAAACTTCCTTTTTTCAAATATTTCTCCGCTGTTTCGGCCTGCTTATCCCACATTTCTAAATTGTGCCATTCGGTACTTTCCATTCGCTGACCATCCTTGGTGTAATAATCGTTTGTAGCCAATGTAATATTGGCAACAACTCTTCCATTTTCCAGTCTTCTAATGACTGGATCTTTACCTAATCGGCCTAATAAAATCACTTTGTTAATCATAAAAAACGCGTTTAAATTTCAAAATCGTAAACAATAATAACTCAAACCTAATGCAAAATCGATTTATTTCCAAACACCCACAAAATCCATCATTTTTTCCATGAGTCTGTGAACCGGAACTTCGCCCATTTTCAATGCCGATTGTACAATCCAATTATCAGGGAAACCCACTTCGTCCTGGCAAGAAAACTGCCAACACCTCGCTCGAATTGTTCTATGTGATAATTGATGTTTAAAATCTTTGTATCCCAATATTTTTAGTTTGGCATTGCTGAGGACAAGGTGAAATCGGTCTTCTAGTATAGATAATGGTTCCGTTTCTAAAGTTTCCACTTCGGCATTTGGGAACTCAAATAAATTTGCCCAAACCGAGGATTCATCGCGCCGGATTAACAGCCATTGATCAGAAAAATTTATAGCAAAGAATACTAAATTTAATGGCCTGGGCTTTATTTTCTTTGATGTTACTGGCAATACCTGTTGTTGATTATGTGTAAATGCAAAACAGCTATCCTTCAACGGGCAATTCAGGCAATCTGGATTCGTGGGTGTACAAATAATAGCTCCTAATTCGATAATCGCCTGATTGAAAATGTTTGATTGCGGATTATCACCCAACAAGCCTAGCAGCTCTTTTTTAACATTTATTATAAATGCTTTTTGATCCACCGGAATGCTTATGCCTAACCATCTGGATGCAAATCGCTTTACATTGCCATCAATAGCAACTACCTTTTGATTGAATGCGAAAGCAGCAATTGCCGAGGCAGTGTAATCTCCTACACCCGGCAAAAGGATGATTTCATCGAAATTCTCTGGGAATCGACCCTGAAACTCGTGGTGTATAATTTTTGCGGCTTTATGAAGATTCCTTGCCCTTGAATAATACCCCAATCCTTGCCAAGTTTTTAAAACTTCGGATTCATCAGCCATGGCTAATTCACTTACTGTATTAAAGTTATCTAAAAAACGATGGTAATACGGCAACCCTTGTTGAACTCTAGTTTGTTGCAGAATTATCTCCGAAATCCAAATTTTATACGGATCCGTTGTCTCCCGCCAAGGCATTTTTCTATGGTTATCTAAGTACCATGTCAATAAGGTTTGGATAACTCTTACCATAATATTTCCATAATAATTGGCAAAAAAAGATGTTTTGTACTTTTTTTGCAGTTCAATCCTATGACAAAGTCTGAAATCGTTAACGAAATTGCTGTGCGCACAGGTTTAGAGAAGACCGCGATTGCCGACACAATTGACAACTTCTTCGTGGTAGTTAAGAACTCCATGGTAAATGGTAACAACATTTATCTAAGAGGGTTTGGTACTTTCGAACTTAAAAAACGCAAAACTAAAGTTGCTAGAAATATCAAACGTAACACCAGTTTGGTTGTACCAGCCCATTACGTGGCTCGCTTTAAACCCGCAAAAGAATTTGCTGCCTTGGTAAAGGATAGCAAAACCTTAGCAGAAAAAATCTAAGTAGCATGGCCAACATCAACGCAAACGCCAGCCGCATGCGCGTTGGTTTTGTGGTCAGTGCCGTAGTTTTAATTGGAATTTGGATGGTCTCCAATCGTTGGAAGACCGATGACCTTGTAGTGCCCAGTAAAAAAGAAAATTTAATGGGCACTATAAGTAATGCTACCCCTCAAAAGGAGGTAACAAGAATTGAATTCATTAACGAAGTGCTAGACGGGGTAAAACCTACTCCATTGGTGGCTCGAGTGTTAACATCCACTCCTGGAAACGTACCCAAGGATTCTATGGAATTGGCATTTAATTGGGCTATTGAAACACAGAATCCTGCATTAGCTACCCTAATTAGGACCGACATTGACTTAATAAGTAAAAACCCTAACTACACCGATATCGCCCGTACCTTCATCTTTAATGGAGATATGTATTTAGGTGAAAAGCCAATTGTAGCCTCTTATTTATTTCAGCAGGGTAAAAAGTACATTGATAAAGGACTTCAAATCAATCCAAAAAACATTTCCCTACTAAACGCACTAATAGTGTATGAAAGTGAATATGTTAATCAGCCCATGCAGTTTAGAAATACATTAAAACAAGCATTGGCTCTGGATTCAAACAACATTGAAACCAATATAATTCACTTAAATTTGCTAAAAAAATCAGGACAATTACCAAAAGCCCTGAAAAAATGCGAGAAATTAATATCTTTGCAGCCCCAAAATTCCGATTGGTTGTTTGAAATGAGCAATTTATACGGAACAGCCGGAGATTCGGTTAATGCCAAAGTCTATTTGAATTTAGCCATCAAAACACAAAAAAGAAACAATAAATAACAACCGATATGCCAAGCGGAAAG
The DNA here is from genome assembly GCA_964446075.1 of uncultured Flavobacteriaceae bacterium. GTDB lineage: Bacteria > Bacteroidota > Bacteroidia > NS11-12g > UBA955 > JAGKXC01. The sequence goes on from CAYUNO010000060.1 coordinate 6,888, forward strand.
AAAAGAAAAAGACATAAAATCGCTACTCACAAGCGCAAGAAGCGTTTACGTAAGAACCGTCATAAGAAGAAGTAATTGATTTCTAACCCCTAGACCCTACTCATATTGTCTAACGAGTTAATAATTCAAAAAAGCTCGTCTGGGGTAGAAATCGCACTTATAGCCAATCGAAAACTATTAGAATTCCATCGCGAAACTGCAGCTGGAGCATATCAGGTTGGTGATTTTTACCTCGGAAAAGTTCGGAAATTATCTCCCGCTCTTAATGCGGCTTTCATTCATATTGGTGGCGAAAAAGACGGTTTTCTTACCTACTTTGATTTAGGACCCAACTTATTAAGTCTTAGGAAAGTAACTAAATCTGCTTTAGCAGGTCAGTCTAGTGCTTTGGACTTAGATCGTTTGGAACTAGAAGAACCTATAGTAAAAACTGGTAAAATTAGCCAAGTTTTGAAATCGGGTGAGCCCTTACTAGTTCAGATAATCAAAGAACCCATTGCCAACAAAGGGCCAAAAATCACTTGTGATATAAGTTTTCCGGGAAGATATTTCATCCTAGTTCCTTTTACCAATCAAATTTCTATTTCCAGAAAAATAGGAAATCCAAAAGAAAAAGTTCGACTTCGTGATTTAGCCGCTAGCATTAAACCAAAGAATTTTGGTGTTATTGTTAGAACTGTTGCTGAAGGCGTTGACTTGGAAGATTTGGATAAAGACATGCGAGAATTGGTAAAGAAATGGGAAGAATTAGTCCTAGGTCTGAAATCAGCTGCGGTAGGTAGTAAAATCCTTGGTGAAGGCAGTAGATTACATACTTTACTACGTGATATTTTAAACAGTAGCTTTTCTAATATCATTACCAATGACAGCGAGATCCATAGTCAACTTAAAGAATTATTGGCAAAGTATAATACTGCCGATGCCGATAAAATTCTGAAGTTATACACTGGAAAAAATAGTCTATTTGAACAACAGGGCATCAACAAAATGCTCAAAAGTTCATTTGGAAAAAACGTTCCATTTAGTGGTGGAGCCTATTTAGTAATAGAGCATACTGAAGCACTTCATGTAATTGACGTAAACAGCGGTAGCACTTCGTTTGATTCTAATAACCGAGAAGAAAACGTTTTAAAAGTTAACTTAGAAGCCGTAGAAGAAATTGCTCGACAAATTCGCTTACGCGACATGGGTGGCATTATAGTTATCGATTTTATCGATATGAAAGACCCCAAGAAAAGGGCACAAATTCACGCTGCCATTAAAACAGCCATGGCTGTGGATCGAGCAAAACATACAATTTTGCCTATGAGTAAATTTGGACTAATTCAAATTACTCGGGAACGCGTAAGACCCCAAATGGAAATCTCTAACCAAGAGAATTGTACCACTTGCGGGGGATCAGGCAAAATGGATTCTTCTGTACAATTAATCGACAAGATAGAAAATGAGGTTCTTTATTTATGGGAGAACATGAACCAAAAATCAATCACACTGAGAGCTAACCCATTAATTACAGCTTATTTCAAACAGGGTTTCCGTCCAAACGATTATCCTGGTATTTTAAATATAAACAGTGGCTAAATCTACATGAAGATGCAGATTTACCTTTAACCGGTTATCATTTCGAAAATAACCAACACCAAATTATTCATAACGAAGCGTAACTAGAGGTGTAAGTAGCGCAACCGTAGAATAGATGTGCTGAATTATTTTAAATGTCACCCTCTGTAAATCTCTTACGATAGTATCTATAAACAAAAAAAACCTGCTCGAAAGCAGGTTTTTTTATATTCTTCTAGTTTGTAGAATTAGTCTTTATCTGCTTGAGATAAAGCATAAATTACTAAACCAAATCCGATTTTGTTCACAGCATCCCCAATGTTATAAATAACATCCATATAAGGAGCATAAGAACTTCCTAAGCTCATTCCGAATAAGCCACCTGGAGTTCCGAAGATGTAACCCAAAGGATAGATAGCCCACCCTACGAATACAAACCAACCCAAAGTTTTAACGGCTTTCTGCACAGCAGGTCCAGCATTTGCAGCTAAAGCAGCAACTTCACCGAACATTACCATGTATAGGATATAGAAGTAAGCTAATCCGCTAACAAAACCCCACTGCCAAGAGTGTGCTCTGTCTACAGACTCACCAAAGTATCCTGTTACCAACATAATTACGGAGAACAAAATCAATTTCCACATCAACTGGGATTTTGCACCAGCTTTGCGAGTAATTAGATAAAATTCAACGCACATCAATGGCACGGTTAACAACCAGTCTACATAACGGAAGAACGTAGGAGACTCTTGATAATCCATGTAAAAACCGCGCATATAGTAATAATGCACAGCAGCGATAAAGGTAATTAAGCCAGATACTAAAATCGATGTTCTCCATTTTTCAGATACATTACGCATCTCGAAAAAGAAAAATACCGATGCAGCCATCATAGCCATGGTACCTACAAAAAAGGTGAAAGCCACGTACGACTTTAACCCGGTTCCGGTTAGAAGTTCAAGCGCAGTGCTCGATGCTTCAGTTGAAAGTAATTGTGTAATCATATGATTTCCAATGGTTAGTGTTATGAGTAACCACAATACTACCAAGTTGTTTTTAATTTTACTAAAAAAACTGATTTACAATTTTTAAAAATATCAGTTTATACGTAAATTACGTGGCTAAAACCGTTGATTTTACTGGCTTTTACAAAATAATTTATTGAAAATCAATTTATTCACAGTTTAACTTTTACTGTTAATAACTTCAACAAAGTTTCATTTTTTGCAAGTATCCCACTCAGTTGTTGCATTTTTCCGTAAACCACAGATAGCGTACAACTAATTTTTGCATTTTTCGCAATCTGCGATATTTTGAACGTTTTACCTTCTATTTTTGGAGCGATGAACATTAAAAATATTGTTACTTTCTTTCTTCTAAGTATAACATTCTCTGTTGGATTTGGTCAAAACCAAACAGTACGTGGATTTTTAAAGGACAAAGAATCGCAAGCGGTAATTCAAAATGCAAAAGTATTGTTCGAAAGTTCTGCTGCTGCCGCAGGCAATGCAAGTAACGAGAGTTTTCAAACTACCACCAACAACAAAGGAGAATTTGTGATTGCAAATGTTCCCGTGGGTAGATATGCAATTGCAATAGAAGCTACAGAATACCAAGTTTTTGGAACAAACAATATTATCGTTACCTCGGGAAAAGAAGTTATTCTCAACTATGAGCTCGAACAGAGTATTGAGCGAGTGGGTGAAATCACCATCACGGCGAAAAGCAAAGGCGATAAACCCAATAACGATGCAGCTTTAATCTCAGCCAGACTATTTACAGTAGATGAAACCGATCGTTTTGCTGGAAGCCGAGGAGACCCAGCGCGTATGGCTTCCAACTTCGCGGGAGTTCAAGGCGCTGATGATTCTCGTAATGATATCGTAGTTCGTGGAAACTCTCCCCAAGGAATTCTATGGAGATTAGAGGGTATCGATATTCCCAACCCCAACCACTTCGCCATCCCTGGTACTACGGGTGGGTCCGTTTCCATCATTAATAATAAAATGTTGGGCAACTCGGATTTCTTTACAGGAGCATTTCCGGCAGAATACGGAAATGCAAATGCAGGTGCTTTTGATTTAAAAATGAAAAATGGGAACAACCAAAAACGTGAATTTAGTTCCCAACTCGGATTGTTAGGATGGGATGCCCATGCCGAAGGTTACTTGGGTAAAAAAGGTGGCGCAAGTTATTTACTTACCTACCGCTATTCCACTTTAGCTATGTTTGGAGCATTGAATATACCTATAGGTACCGATGCTATTCCGAAATACCAAGATTATGCGTTCAAGTTCAATTTCCCGTTCAAAAACAATAAAGGAAATATTTCCTTCTTTGGTATAGGTGGGGGGTCTAAAATCGACATCCTCATTAGCAACCAAGAATACGGCAGTACCGAATTGTATGGTGATAACGATCGAGACCAATATTTCAGATCAAACATGCATGTTTGGGGTAGTTCAACCCAGTTGAATTTAAATAGTAAAAGTTATTTAAAAGCCACTATCGCTTATACAAAACAGGATGTGTTTGCAAACCATGTTTTAATATTTAGGCACTTAGATTCTACAAAACCTAACGATGAAGGTAAATTTCCCTTTGTAATTGA
>CAYUNO010000061.1:0-11003 GCA_964446075.1 uncultured Flavobacteriaceae bacterium
CGGATTTAACGTGATGCACGATGGCGCTCATGGAAGTTACTCGTCTAAAAAGTGGGTGAACGACATGATGGCCTACTCCTTAAATATGCTAGGAGGCAATGCCTTTTTCTGGGTTCAAAAACACAATGTTGCCCACCATTCTTTTACTAACATTGAAGGTGCTGATGAAGATATTGATGTATCTCCGTACATGCGTGTAAACAATCACCAACCCAAATATTGGTTTCACAAGTTTCAATTTATTTATGGTTGGTTGTTGTACTGCATTACCTATTTAGCTTGGATTTATTATCAAGACTTCAATAAGTACGCTACTGGGAAAATAGGAGATAGACCCATGCGTGATAAATTCACAGTAAAAGACCACATCGTATTCTGGACTGCAAAATTGGGGTATTTGGGTATTTTCATTGCAATGCCAATCTATTTTGCTGGTTTAAGTAATACATTAATTGGATATCTAGTTCTAGCGCTTACTACAGGGCTCGTAATTACTATGGTTTTCCAACTAGCACATATCGTAGAAGGTATGGACTTTGTACAGTCTAATCCTGAAGGAATTAATATCGAAAACGATTGGGCAACGCATCAATTGAGTACAACTGCCAATTTCGGTACCAAAAGTAAGGTACTAGCTTGGTACTTGGGCGGATTGAATTTTCAGGTTGAGCATCATTTATTTCCAAAAATTTCGCATATTCATTATCCAAAATTGAATAAAATTGTTAAGGATACTTGTGCTGAATTTAATGTAATGTACCACGAATTTCCTACAATGTTGCACGCCGTTCGTTCGCATTTCATGTTGTTGAAACAGGCGGGTGCATAATTGATAATTGTAACTTAATAAACTCTACTTTTCCCATTCTTGATAATCGATTTATTTCAATTATCATTGTAGTAGAGATGAGAAAGTTTTTACGCGTTTCGATTTTATTACTTTTTGCCTTCGGATTCAATCAAATTGTATCTGCGGATATCGACGTGAATTCATCAAGCAGGAGTTCACACAATTTCATTGATGTTTTATTGTCGGATTCGGGTGAAGTACCAATTTCTGAAAATCCGCAGCCTGCCGTAGATTCTCCTGCCATTGCGAAAAAGAAACGCAACAAGGATACAACTGGAATATGGGCGTTCCAAGGAACGTCTACGGTGAATACCAATCAAAACAGTTTTCTATACTGGCAGGGTGGTGGTCAATCCTCTGTTTCTGTAGCAACGGTGGTAAATGCCGTATTAACTTATACCAACGAATCTACCAATTGGCAAACTCAAGTCGATATGAGTTACGGTTTAATGAATCAACAATCGGTGCCTGGGTGGAATAAAACCGACGATGCTTTTGCCATCTCTTCTAAGTATGGTAAACGTGCGTCTAAATCGCTGTTTTATTCGTTATTGTTTAATCCTGCAACACAATTTCAACCGGGTTACGAAATGATTGGCGATACTCTGCCAATTTCTAAGATGTTAGCTCCGCTTTATGCTGAGACGGCATTAGGATTCAACTATGTACCAAACAATAAATTGGATGTGTTCTTAGGTCTTGGTACATTGAAAAGTACGGTGGTAAACGATCAACGTCTAGCAGATCAAGGTGCGTACGGTGTTCAAGCTGCAGTGTATGACGAATTCACCGGAGATTTATTAACCCCGGGTAAGAAAATTAGAAGTGAGTTCGGGGGGTACATGTTGATTCAATACAGAAATCCTAGAATTATTAAAAATCTTGGAATACAATCTCGTTTAGAACTATTTACGAATTATTTGAATAAACCGGAAAACATAGATATAGACTGGCAAAATACGATCTCTATACAATTAAATGAATATATCGCAGCAAACATTAACATCCATATGAAATACGACGACGATATAAAAATTGGTGTTGATATGGATGGAGATGGTCAAGTTGATAAGTACACCGCTAAAATGCAGTTTAAAGAGGTATTGGGTGTAGGATTAAATATAAATTTAAGTCAGTAACTACCTCGAAGATTTAGATTGAATCAGAAATTCTGAGAATGTTCAATTCTAGAAAAAATTCGATTGCGAAAATATACCGTGTTTCACATTCATGGTAAGCGTTGATACCAAGAATTAGGTATTAGATAATACGCAGGTGTTTAAAATTCAGGTAACTTAGCTTGATGTAATTTTCTTTTTGGTTCGGCGCTATTAGTAAACCAAACCACAGAGATTTCATGTGTCATTGGAATGGCTCCAGTAGAGTAGGTTAAATTCCAATCAAGACTGTACCCTAAATTTACTTTACCATAATGATATCCAACATAATTGGTCATGGATACATTTCGTTTGTTAAACCACTGAGTGCGTTGTACACCTGTAGAAAATTGCAAATTATTTACTGTAAATAGGGTGTTTATCGTTGTGCTATTTAGACCTTCTTGCTGCATCACCAATACATGCGGAGTAATGGTAATGTTATCTAAGAGTTTATCTATTACGTAGCCAGTAACTAGTTGATATTTAGTAAGCAGTTTGGATTCAGAACCTGCGATTATGGCAATGTCTGGTTGATTTAAATTATAGACACTCAATCCAGAGAAGAATTTATTGTTATAAACCATTGCTCCTGCACCAACATGGAATGCATTTCTCACCAATGTGGCGTTTGGTTCTTGAGTTGGTAAAATAAATCCGGTAAAATTTTGATCCACTTGATCTTCCCAAGTGTATTTACCGGTTCCAAAAGAATAACTTGAAAATTGGGTGATTAATCCAAATCGTGCACTTACTTTTCTTCCTGGTATTTCGTATGCGTATGCCGCAGAACCAATGAAATGAGAATATTTGGCGCTTCCAGCCATTCCAGAATACAAATCGGTAGCAGTAATTCCACCAGCCCAACTGGCCATCGTGTTTTTTATTCTTGAGTCGTATCCTGCAGATTGAGTAAGTAACCGGCCTTCTTGGCTTAGCCATTGAGCTCTGGTTGTCATCGCTACTCGACCCATCTGTCCACCATTATATACACCCATTCCAATCATTGCGGGGTTTGCATTGATTCGTTGCGTGTATTGTTGCCTAAAAGTGGGTATTTGTGCCCGAATACCACCCAAAGTAGTTGTAAGTAGAGTCCCTACAACTGCAAATTTGAGCGAATTAATATGACTTAATTTGATATACATAATAGGGCGGACTTTTGAACTTTAATTTTGCTAACAAACATAACCAATTTTTTTTCAATTAATATTAAGATGAGTATCTCTTTTTATCGGATTTACAGCAATATCACCAATCTTTGGTATTTATAGTAAATTCACATTAGGTGCATTGTAAGATTGAAAAAAGTTACCGAAGTTTGCTATCGTCGGGGAATATCTATTTTCATGAAAATTAAACTTAACAAACAGGTACAAATTGGAAAAAAACAAATCTTTCTTTTTTTAGGGATTTTGTACTTTTTTAATGGGATATATGCGCAGTGTACGGTAAACGGACCGTCGAAATTTATTTCAAAGTGCGGTAGTTCTTACACGTTAAATACTGGTAGAAAAGTTACTTCTTCAGGATTGTATACAGATTCTGCTATTAGTTACCAAGGTTGCGATTCTATTTTCCAAGTTAGACTTTCATTAAATCCACTTCCTTTGGCATCCGTTACTTTGAGTAGCGACCGTTCACAGTGTTTAACCGGAAATTCTTATGATTTTAGTTTTACAGGGAATGCGCTAACTTCCAATTATACGGCTTCATGGAATTTTGGAGACGGCGGGGCTTTAGGTACCGGAGCCTCCGTAACCAAATCCTATTCTTCGGCAAATACATTCAAAGCGATACTAACTCTTACCAACGATAGTGGTTGTGTGGATACCGAAAGTTATACGGTGTTTGTTCGACCTCAACCAACGGTTGCGTATTCAGTCAACAATTTAAAACAGTGTTTTAAAGGGAATAATTTCACTTTTACTAACGCATCGGGCATTAGCAGCGGATCGTTAAGTTATGTATGGACTTTTGGGGATGGCTCACCATCAGCGATAACTACCAATTCCAGCAAGAAGTATACTGTAGATGGCAATTACGAAGTAAAGTTGGTTGCAACATCTTCCTTTGGATGTAAAGACAGTAATATCAAATCACTTACGGTTTATCCCCAAGTGAGTTCGATTTCTGCAGCGGTAGATAATTCTGCTCTTTGTAAAAAAGGAAATGAATTTAATTTCACCGGTACGGCTACCATAAGTACTGGCACCCTGAGTTATGCTTGGAACTTTGGCGATGCAACAACGGCATCTATCCAAAATCCTAAACATAGTTACACAAATGCAAATAACTACACGGCAAGATTTATTACTACTACTAATAACAATTGTAAAGACACGGCATCGGTAAATCTAACTGTTTATCCCCAAGCAAATGCCTCCTTCACGGTAAATCAAATAAATCAGTGCGATGCAAGCAACAAATACTCATTTAATAATACCTCAGGGATAGCATCTCCGGGCAGTCCATTGAGTTTTTCTTGGGATTTGGGCGATGGGAACACGGCAAACACAACCAATGTTACCGATAAGTTCTATGCAAATATCCAATCCTATACAGTGAAATTATTCACTGAATCAGCCAACGGTTGTAAGGATACGGTTAGCCAAGCTATCAGGGTTTATCCAAATCCAGTTGCTTCATTTACTAAATCGACTTCGGCTTTATGTCAACGAGGCAATAGCTTCACTTTTACTAATACTACAAGTATTTCGGATGCATCGGCATTGACCTACTCGTGGAATTATGGTGACGGTACGGCCTTGTCTTCATCCACCAGCCCTACGAAGGCTTACTTTTTGGCCAATACGTATAACATACGCTTAATTGCTTCCTCTGCCATTGGTTGTAAGGATACCGCAGACGACCAAGTTACGGTGTATCCTCAAACTACGGTTAACTTTGATATCAATTCAAACTCCCAGTGTTTTGATGGTCATTCTGTTGATTTAACAGATAAATCCACAATTCAAACTCCTGGAACGGGATCCTACACCAATTTCTGGAGATTAGGAGATGGAAATACGGCAACTTCCACGGATGTTACAAATAAAAAATATTCCAACACTGGTACTTACACCGTTAGATTAATTACTACAACCAATAATAGTTGTGTAGATTCATTTTCCAAAACGCTAACCATACACCCAGAACCAACAGCAGGGTTCACTATCAATAACAACGATCAATGTTTAACGGGTAATAACTTCCAATTCACCAATACATCGTCCGTGGGTAGTCCAAGTACCATGACCTATTCTTGGAACATGGGAGATGGTTCGGCCGCAAAAACCACTGCTAATCCAAGTCATGTCTACACATCGGCTGGAACGTTTACTGTAACGTTAACGGTTACTTCAACTGGGGGCTGTACCGATGTTTATTCGGAAACAGTAACGGTTAGGCCCAAGGCCAATTTGGATTTTAGTTTTGCCGATGATCAGCGTTGCTTTAATCAACATGCAGTGAACATTACCAATAATTCTTCGGTTGTTAGTCCATTAACATTATCCTATGATTGGAGTTTTGGTGATGGAACAACAGCAAATACCCAAGATGTTGCAAATAAAAAATACTCAACTCATGGTAATTATTACGTAAAGTTAACCTCTACAACTTCACAGAATTGTGTGGATACCTTGCGCAAATTGGTAACGATATACCCAGAACCCAAAGCGAAATATTCCTATAACGATAGCGATCAGTGTTTTAGAAATAATCAATTTAACTTTACAAATCAGTCCACCGTTGCTACTGGTTCCTTTAACCAAACTTGGTATTATGGGGATTTATCTAATTCTAAATCTACCGGATTAAACGGTTCAAAAGCATATACTTCCGTTGGTTCATATAACGTGAAGTTAGTGGTTGTTACCAATGGCGGTTGTAAAGATTCGGTTACAAAGAACATGACCGTTTACAAACAGGCAACTCCTGATTTTACTATTTCTGCCCCTTCTGGACAATGTTTTAGTGTTAACAAAGTTTCATTTACAAATGCTTCAAGCGTAGATAATCCATTAACATTATCCTATTTCTGGCGCTTAGGCGACGGTACTACAGCAACTAGTACCGATGTGAAAGATAAAGTATATGGATCACACGGTGTTTATAATGTTACCTTAAGAACTACCACCAACGAAGGTTGTTTGGATTCCATCACCAAAGCAATGACGGTTTACCCAGAACCGAAGGCGGAGTTTACGGCCAACAGTTTAAGTCAGTGTTTAAAAGGAAATGTTGCCAATTTAACCAATACCACGCAATTACCTACCGGTTCTTATAGTTCAGTGTGGTATTTGGGCGAGGGTTCTGCTAAACAAACCAATACCAACGCTTCCTATAAATATACAACCTATGGAACCTACACCATTAAGTTGGTTGTAACTACCAACGGTTCGTGTAAGGATTCTATCAATAAAAATATTACCATTCATCCCCAAGCAACGCCTTCGTTTACTATCGATGATAACAAACAGTGTTTAACGGGGAATGTCTATGAATTTACCAATACATCTTCTATTGTGAGCGGAACACTAAGTTACGTGTGGCAAATGGGGGATGCATCGGCAAACAAAACAACTCAAGATGCTACCCATACGTATAGTGCAGCTGGAACATTTAATCCTCGGTTGATATCTACAAGTAATTTTGGTTGTAAGGACACTGCAACGCTACCTCTAACAGTGGATCCACAAACAGCAGCCAATTTTTCCATAAACTCCATCAATCAATGTATCCGAAATAACAAATTTAATTTCACCAATACTTCTGTTGTAGGGACTCCTGGAGGAACATTCACCTCTGCTTGGGAATTGGGAGATGGCAGAACCGAAACCACCACCAACGTCAATGATGTGATTTATGCTACGGTGAAAAGTTATTCCGTTAAATTACAAACTACTACCAATTTTGGATGTATCGACTCGGTGAGAAAAACCGTATTTGTGCATTATAACCCAGTGGCCTCATTTACAATCGCAGACGATTTACAATGTTTGAAAGGCAACAAATTTAATTTCACTAACGGTTCAACTATTACCGATAACAGCGCGCTTACTTATCAGTGGTTACCTGGCGACGGCTCTACAACCCAAACCACCACCGATGCTACTAGAGTTTATACTGTAGCAAATACATACACGGTTCGATTAATCACGATTAGTAACCAAAATTGTAGAGATACCGCAGATTTGCCTGTAACCGTTTATCCTCAAACTAACATTGGATTTAATATTAATTCGGCGAATCAGTGTTTGTATTTGAACGATTACAGCTTTACCAATACTTCAGCAGTTACAGCACCCGGAGGTACCTTTACTTCGGAGTGGGACTTAGGAGATGCCACCACTTCCACTTCAACAAGTATTGCAACCAAACGCTATCATCAAGTTAATCCATATTCGGTTCGATTAATTACAACTACAGACAATAGTTGTATCGACACACTTACAAAGAACATCGAAGTACATCCGCATCCGTTGGCATCGTTTACCATCAATAATGATGAACAATGTAAAACTGGAAACGTCTTTAACTTTACCAATGGATCAACCATTACCGCCGGAACTTTATCCTATCAATGGAACGTTGGCGATGCATCGGCCATTCAAACAGTTACCAATGGTTCTAGAACTTATGCTGCGGCCGGTACCTACGATATTCGTTTATTAGCCATTAGCAATCAAGGTTGTAGAGATACTGCCGATGATCAAGTTACCGTATTCCCACAAACTGCAATTGGGTTTGATATCAATAATGCAGGTCAGTGTTTTGATGTACATTCATTCAATTTTACCAATACGTCTTCCGTGGTATCACCCGGGGGAACATTTACTTCTTCATGGAATTTAGGCGATGGCGACACCCGTGTAACAACCAGTGTTTCGCCGAAAACCTATTTGTTGCCTGCTGTGTATTCGGTGAAATTAGAAACAACTACGGATAATGGATGTATCGATTCATTGCGTAAATCGATAACGGTATACCCAGAACCAACTGCGTCATTTACTATCAACAATGATAAGCAGTGTTTAACGGGTAACGTGTTTAATTACAGCAATACTACGTCGTTATTGTTTGGTAATTATACCAGCAAATGGACCATTGGAGATGGTAGTTCTAACCAGACTACCCAAAATGCATCCAGAACCTATAATGCAGCGGGAGATTATACTGTAAAACTTGAGGTGACAACCAACGGGGGCTGTACCGATGAAATTGACCAGGTTGTAACGGTTTATCCACAGGCCAGTCCTTCATTTACCATCTTAGATAATGAACAGTGTTTTGGTTCGCATTCCATGGAATACACCAACGCGTCAACGGTGGTTTCACCTAGGACATTAACCTATGAGTGGGACTTTGGTGACGGTACATCCGCTATCACAACGGATGTGTCAAATAAAACCTATTCTGTAGCCAATTTCTATAAAGTAATACTGAAGTCCACCACCGACCAAGGTTGTGTCGATACATTCTCACGCATTGCCTATGTTTATCCAGAACCCGATGCAAGATTTAGTTTTAATGATTCGGATCAGTGTTACAAGGGCAATCAGTTTGTATTCACCAATGCAACTGCCTTAGCATTTGGATCGTATACGAGTAGATGGGAATTGGGCGATTTGAGTTCGAATAAATTAACCACCAATGCGTCACACAAATACACTGGAATTGGTAATTACGATGTTGAATTACTTGTTACAACCAACGGTGGATGTAAAGATAGTGTTACAAAAAATATTACTGTATACCCCCAAGCCGATGCGGTAGATTTCGATATAACATCGATAGACAACCAATGTTTACGTGGAAATAGTTTTACGTTTAAAAATCAGTCTACATTTTCCGCAGGAACATTAACCTATTTGTGGATGTTTGGTGATGGAACCACTTCTACAAATACCGACGCTTCTCGCACTTATGCCGGGGCAGGTACCTTCCAAGTGAAGTTAGCAACTGTTACAAATAATAATTGTAAAGATACAACGTCAAAAAATATCGTTGTACACCCGCAAACAGCCATTTCATTTACAAATAATGGATTGGGTCAGTGTTTTGATTCTCATAGCTTCAATTTCACCAATACTTCAACGGTAAGCACTGGAAACTATACTTACGATTGGGATTTAGGCGATGGTTCTGCTATCGTCTCTAATGCAGCAATTACCGGGAAAACCTATACAACGGATAAGAAATATACCATTTTGTTAACCAATACAACCGATAAAGGCTGTATTGATACTTTATCCAAAGTGATAACCGTTTATCCCGAACCTACTGCTGCTTTTAGTATTAACAACGATAAGCAGTGTTTATCGGTTAATAATTTCCAATTCGACAATCAATCGTCTATTCCTTATGGTACTTTAACGTATCAGTGGTCTGCTGGGGATAATATCGCATCAGCTACCACCGAGGATTTTAGCAGGACATACGGTTCAAAAGGTTCATACTCGGTAAGATTAATTGTTAAAAGCAATGGCAATTGTATCGATTCTTCAAAACAAACAGTAATTGTCCACCCACAGGCTTCAATTGCCTATACGATCAATACTGCTCAGCAATGTTTAACTGGGAATAGTTATTCCTTCACTAACGGCAGCAGTATCAGTGATGGAAGTATTACCTATCAATGGAACGTGGGCGATGGATCGGCTATTCAAACTACACAGAATGCATCCAGAGTTTATAATAATGATGGAACGTATTCGGTTAAGTTAATCACAAAATCGGACAAAAATTGTTTTGATTCTCTTACCAAAGCAGTGATTGTGCATCCTCAAACACAAATTGCATTTGGAATTAACGATTATTCTCAGTGTATCCGCGGTAATAGTTTCCAATTCACCAACCAATCGGCGGTTGCTTTGGGTAATTTCAGCAGTTCTTGGAATGTGGGTGATGGTTCAGCGCTTCAAACATCAGCCAATGCTTCGCGTACCTATGCTTCGGTAAATAAATTCCGCGTAAAACTTACAACTACCACGGACAAAGGTTGTGTGGATACGCTTGGTAAATGGGTACACACCAACTATCAGTCCGCCCCGGCTTTCAGTTTCAATACCCAAAAACAGTGTTTAACCGGAAATAGTTATACCTTCACTAATGCCTCCACAATACCTTCGGGTTTATTGACATATTCATGGGATTTTGCGGATGCAAGTAGTTCCGTAGTTACTAGTCCAACCAAAGTGTACACTTCGGCTGGAACCTACAAAGTGGTATTAACTGCCACGTCGGATTCCGGATGTATCGATACCGTTTCTAAGACCATTGTTGTTCATGCACAACCCGCTATTTCGTTTGCTATTAATGATAGCGTTCAGTGTTTTGCGTCCAATAATTTTGTATTTACCAATAATACCACGGTAGCGAATGCCACCATTATAAGATATCGTTGGACCTTCGGTAACGGCTATTCGGCGGTAAGAACCAACGCCAGACAAACCTATGACGATACCGGTGTTTATAAAGTAGTTTTATATGCAGAAAGCAATTTAGGTTGTACCGATACTGGTTTTAGATGGGTTTCGGTTAGACCTGAACCCAATGCGGATTTCGCTATTACGTCTAATGACAGTCAGTGTTTGAAGGGCAATAGTTTCTCCTTCACCAATAATTCTTCTATTCCAAGTGGCTCATTGAGTTATCTATGGAAGTTTGCGGCTCAAGGACAATCGGTTAATAACAATCCAACTTTTGCATTTAACTCGCATGGAAATAAGTCGGTACGATTAATTGCAACTTCTCAGTTTGGTTGTGTGGATTCATTGGATAAAGGGTTAGTAGTTCATCCGCAGGCAGTTGCGAAGTTTGCAATTAACAACGACTCACAATGTTACAAAGGCAACGCATTTACCTATACATCCACCACCACGATCCCTACCGGCAGCTTGAAAGCTTACAACTGGACAGTGGGAGATGGCTCAACAGCACAAACCACGGCTAACGCCACCCGCACCTACGCTACTTACGGAAGCTATACG
>CAYUNO010000062.1:0-10955 GCA_964446075.1 uncultured Flavobacteriaceae bacterium
ACCGGTTTGCCAACCCCAATTCGACTTTCTCTTATCGGGTCGTTCAATGTAAATACCTGTCATAAAACCCACAGAAGGCCTTGGATTTTGCAATTCGCCCGGAATAAAACTATTAATAGCCAATCCCATTTTTAATCCATAATTGGTAGGGTTTCGCCACTCCTCATCGGCATTCGATCCATCAACCTGCTGGGCATTTAACGATACAGCTAGAAATAATATACATGTCGCCAGACCCAATTTCAACAAGCCCAATCGTCCAGCCTTGGGGAAAATCCCTTCTACAACTGCCTTAATTCTTGAGTTCGTTTCCATAATCAAAGTAACGTATTTAACTATATTTCTGTTTTATATGGTTTTCCCTTTTAATGCTACGGCGATGGCTTGATCCATCAATCTCTCTGCAAATGGACGCGTGTAGTCATTTAAACGAGTAACCGCTTCCAATATTGCGTTTCGGTCCGAATCTGTATTTTCTAAAAGACCACGTAAATCATTGATTCGTTGCTTTGTACCTTCCATTTCTTCATCGCTAAGCATCGCATGATTCTTTTCAATAAACCGCTCAGCCGTGTACACCATTTGTTTTCCTTCGTTGATCGCCTCTTGAACCATTCGCTTTTCCACGTCTTCCTTGGCATGTACAAACCCGTCCATCAACATCTGCTCCACTTCCTGATCCGATAATCCATACTGAGGTTTGATTTCGATATCCTGACTGATTCCACTGCGTAACTCTTTGGCCTTAACGGTTAACATACCATTGGCATCCAACACAAACGCTACTTGAATTTTGGGGAAGCCAGCAGGCATGGCGGGAATATTCTTTAAAATAAACTCACCCAATTTCCGGTTTTCGTCCACCAATTCCCGTTCACCCTGAAAAACAGCAATACGCATATTCACTTGTCCGTCTACCGAAGTTGTATATTCCCTGGCCACTTTGAACGGAATTTTGGTATTTCGAGGAATCAGCACATCCATCAACTTACCTGCCGTTTCAATTCCTAAACTTAACGGTGTAACATCCAACAATAATACGTCGCTGCGATTTCCGCTCAATACATCCGCTTCAATAGCTGCCCCTAAGGCCACCACTTCGTCGGGGTTTATAGTGTTGTTCACCTTTCCAAAACCCATTTCCTCTATCAAAAATTGCTGAATTCTGGGGAATCGAGTGCTCCCACCAACCAAAACTACTTCGTTTATGTCCGCCGCAGATAAACCCGCGTCTCTTAGCGCAAACTTGACAGACTGCTGTGTTTTTTCGATAATTCCTTGGGTGCACGATAGCAATTGGGTGTAGTTCAACGACAATTCAGCCACCGCCTGCGCACCGTCCGATGGCGCCTCTTCCAAATTTTCATCCCTAACCTGAAACAATCGAGACGATGGATTCCACCATAATTTTCCGCGATATACTTGGCTCATGTCACCGCATACATGGCGTTTGGCTTTTTCGGCCGCCAATCGAAACGATTGAATGGTTGCCGATTCTGCCTGATTATACAACGCATTCAATGCTGGATTCTGTTGCAACCAAAACTCCATTATCGCCCTATCCAAATCATCACCGCCCAATGCCGTGTCGCCGTGTGTGCTCAATACCTCAAAAACTCCATCTTCTAAAGTTAAAATGGATACATCAAAGGTTCCACCACCCAAATCGTACACCAAAACATTTTTAGCCAAACTATCTCCCGAAATCCCATAAGCTAAACTGGCCGCCGTAGGTTCGTTGATTATCCTCAACACCGGTAATCCTGCAATTTTCGCAGCATCCCGGGTTGCTTGTCGCTGACTGTCATTGAAATACGCCGGCACCGTAATCACCGCCCCGGTAATTTCTGCATCCAACTCCACTTCGGCCTTTTCCTTCAATCGTTTTAATATAATGGCACTCAATTCAATAGGGGAATAAAATTTACCATCCACTAAAATGCGAACCAACTGCTCATTGTTATCATCGATAATTCGGTACCCCAAATGCTCAGAAATGGATTGTACATCGGCATAACTTCTTCCCAACAATCGTTTCACCGAAAAAATAGTACGCTGGGGATCGGTCACCAATCCGCCTTTCGCCTCTATTCCAACTACAGGTTCAGCATCCGGAGGTAAGGCCACAATGGAGGGCACCAATGCACCCCATCGATCTTGAATAATCTCCGCATTCCCGTTGGCAGGATTTACCCAAGCTACCAAACTGTTGGTAGTCCCCAAATCAATCCCAACGGCAATCTTCTTTCTCGGAACCGTTTCGTCCTTCATCAATCCACCCGACGCAACGTTTATCTTAATCTTGGCCATACAATTTACAAAAATACGGCTTTCCATTTCGGCAAACCCAAAACATCGATGGACATACACTCTTTTTGCATGAATTTTATACAAAAAGTACCCTTTCACCGCAGAACCTTATACAGTATTTTTCATGACGATTTTTTGACAATCCAAACAACCCCTTTCCCTACCCCTATCGGTAATTTTGTATCACCAAATAAGAAATGAAAAAGATTGCATGGTTTTTTACTGTAGGAATATCCTTCGCAGTTAGTAATGCTGCCTTAGCGCAGAGAACCGATACCATTGTTATGGGTCAGGGGTATAAAAATGCTGTGTACTACGATTTGGAAAAGGGAAGTAAATCAGCGGCTCCCATGACCCAATGGCATTTGGCTCACACCACAGTTACTCGCGATAATTGCCTTAAAATAAACCACATGGCAGGGTTTGAAGTGTATGCATATCCCAATGGAGATAACAAGGATTTCGCTACCATGGATACTGCTGGCTGGAAATCATGGAGAAAATTCTACAACGATATCCATGAGCACGAGAAAGGCGCTTTTAACCAGCAAAAAACAAGCATGTGGGATTTCAGTTGGGGAGTATACGATCCGAACACCAAAGAGGTTACCGGCGATTCATTGTACTTATTGGTAGCTACCAATCCCGGGTTCAACACCGTTTACTTAAAGTTTATGCCCATCAAGCAATTAATCAATGGCGATTTTATCTTCCGTGTGGCAACCTTGGATGGCAGTACCGATAAAACCGATACCCTATTCCAAGCCGATGGAAGAGACAAAACGTACAAATACTACAATTTCTACAATGGCAAGGTACAGCCCGAACCTAACCGCAACGATTGGGATATTTTATTCACCCGTTATTATGCACCAACCGTGCCTCCCGGCGGTGGAACCCCAATGATGTATCCCGTTGTAGGTGTAGAAAGTAAACGTGGTACCCGAGTATCTAAAATTACCGATGTGAGTTGGACCGATTTTAGCGACTTTTACATGAAGAATGCAATGAAAGTGGATTCTGCACTTACCCAAGGTAACGCTTTATCCGTGAGCAAAGATTTAACCAAAATTGGTGGCGATTGGAAATCCTATGATAATTCTACCCGTATTTGGACCATCCAAAAACAGTGGTTATACATCATAGAGTCTGTTAACATTGCTACCACAGGGAATGATACCAGCCATTACTTCTTAAACTTCGAAGATTTTAAAGGCAGCGCTACCGGTGAGGTAATAATCAACACCTCTTTATTAGCGAGAATTCCCGGATCCGTGACTAAAGTAAACGCATTAAAAGCCGAAGTATTCCCTAATCCTGCCACAGAAGCCCTAGTAGTGAAATTGCCAGAAACTCGGTATAGCACTAACGCAGTAATCGTAGATGCTCAAGGCAAGCAATTGATGAGCACCGAATTACCTGCAAACAGCGATCAATACTTCCGTTTAAATACCCAGAACCTAACGCCTGGTATGTACACCTTGAAATTGCAAGACAATCAAGGGAATACCAATAGCTTCCGTTTTGTGAAAATTTAACAAACCTTATTTAATTTTAATAAAAAATGCAAAAACTGGCAGGAATAGGATTAGCACTCATGCTTATTCCTGCCGGTTGGAGCCAAACGGAGTCCAGTACTTCGGATTCCACAGGCATAGATCGCATCGACCCCGTAATCATCACTGGAGATGCAGGTGCCCGAAAAACATCGGATTTACCGTTTAACGCGTACGTTATTAGCAACAAAACCATCAAAGAGATGGCCGCTCAAAATTTGGGCGATGTTCTAAAATACCAATCCAACATCCTGCAATCCCAAGACCCCGTATTGGGTGCAGGCATATCCATGCAAGGCCTTGGAGGTCAATCAGTTAAAATTTTAGTTGATGGCATTCCTATGATTGGCCGATTGAATGGTAATATTGACATCAGTCAATTGTTGGTTTCCCAAGTAGAACGCATCGAAATTATCGAGGGTCCCATGAGCGTGATGTACGGTTCCGATGCCGTAGGGGGTGTGGTTAATATTATCACTAAAAGCCCTAAACATTCTCAATTTCAATTCAATACGTTTCAAGACGCCGTTTCCAATACCAACGCCGATGCTTCTTTAACATGGGCAAAAGGTAAAAACACGGTGGGATTGAATTTTGGTAGACAGTATTTTGGAGGCATCGATTTCGATACCACCACCCGAAGCTACAATTGGAAACCGAAAACAAAAATACTAAGCGGATTGGAATGGTCAATTCGAAACAAAGACAAAATCCACCATCGAATAAAATTAAACTACTTCAACGAACAATTATTGGATCGCTCCAATGCCGAATATAACCTGGTTTCTATTTCCGGTTACAACAACCGTTTTTTTACCAATCGTATGGATTTCTCGCACCATACCTTCATCAAATCAGGATTAAAAAACAACGAAGGAGGAGAATTGCTGAGCTTGCAGTTTTCGAATGGACTTAATTTATACACCCGATTTAACCAATTGTGGAAACGAAATTTGGTAACCGGTTTTGAAGAATTGAGTAACCCAAACGACATGGATACAACCCTCAATTTTCAATGGAATTCTCGTGCGGTTTTATCCTACAAACCATCCCGGAAACTATTATGGTCAGGCGGTTACGAAGCTAACGTAGAAACCTTGCAAGCCAATCGCGTTGCCAGCCAAAAACCCATCACTGATATCGGAGCCTATGCTTCCTTAGAATTTAAACCGATTCAGCAAATCAGCATTCGTCCTGGAGTAAGATTCATCTACAACAGCATGTTTGGAGAATCCCCATTACCTAAATTATTGGGGCCAGGTTGGAAATTAGCCCCAGTAATTCCTTCTCTGCAGTTGAGGTACTCTGTTACTCAGCACAGCACCTTGCGCGCATCGGTGGCTCAAGCATTTCGTTCGCCCACCATCAAAGAATTGCATTTCTTGTTTGTAGACATCAATCACAACGTACGAGGTAATCAACAATTGCAGCCCGAATTAGCAAACAGCGTGCAAGGGAGTTTTGATTATCGACATAAAATCACCGCCACCCAAGGAGCTACATTTACAGTAAAAGGGTTCCATAACAGGGTGAAAAACCAAATTCAGTTGGGGTTAATAGATGCTACTTCCCTACTCTACCAGTATATTAATATCGGCAAAGCCCAATCCTACGGTGGCAGCGCAGAAATTTTATACAGCAGCAAACGATACAATGGCTCTGTTTCCGCTACCCAAGTTTTTTCAAATACCTGGATTACCGATACCTCAAAAGTAAATGCCTGGAATACCTTGCAATTGAGTTTTTCTGGGTCGATGGCATTCCCGAAATACGGCTGCCAGGTGCAGGTATTTGGTCGATACAGTGGTAAGAACTTTATATTAACGCCCGAAGGAAAATCGTTTGAAATCAACCCCTACGGATTGATTGATATGAGTATTAGCAAATCCATAACCATAAACAAATCCGGTTGGGAACGAAAATTCTTAAGCGTTCAAGGCGGAGTGAAAAATCTTTTGGGAGTTACTCAAATCGCAGGTGCCGCCATCACAGGCGGAGTGCATGGAAATAGTTCGTGAATGATGAACATTGGTACCGGTAGAAATCCTTTCTTATCCTTAAATTTGCAATTCTAAATGAAAACAGCCGTTGTTCGTAACTTCACTTGGGTGATCGCACTGTTTACTGTGTTATCCTTTCAAGCTTGCGAAAAACCAGAAGCGCTTTATCCAGCTCCCGTAGCCTCTAAAGGACTGCAAATCAAATCGTTTGCCATGGGAGAAAATTACGAAAATCAATTGTTTTTTAATTTCGGCAGTCAGCTATTAAGCAGCAGTGCTCACGGCAGTTGGCATATTGGATTTTCCTCTTTCGGAGAAAAACCACATATTATCATCAATGGCGGCCTAAACGCCTACGTTACCGTAGCCCATTTTTCCACTACGAATTTTGCATCCATCAACAACAAGGATCATATTAAATCGGCCATTTGGCGCTTTGACGACCCTTCGGGATCCCCGGATTCATTGGCATTTGGGCCTTGCTACTCCGAACAATTACCCAGCGGGGAGTACTCCGTTAAAAGCGGTTTGTTTGTGATGGATTTGGGATCCAACATCCCCGATAGTATACGATACGTTAAAATTGTACTGAAAAGTATTTTGGGAGGAGCTTACCATTTTCAATGGGGTTATTTATCGGATGCCGCACCCCGAAAATTGGTTCAGGTGAAAATAAATCCCGATTACAATTATTCGTATTACAATTTTCATCAAGATGCCATTGTATTGAACGAACCTGTGCCAAGCAAAGATTGGGACATCGTGTTTACTACCTACAAAGATGCCGTTCCAGATAACCAAGGCGTGATTTACCCCTATGTAATCCGAGGCGTTTTAATTAATCCAAGAAACGTAACCGTTGCTGAGGTAAATGGAGTGAATTTCAACGATATTTCCCTTGCTATGGCCGAACAGACTCCGTTCACCAAGATATTGGATGAAATTGGCTACGATTGGAAATCCTACGATCAAACTGCTGAACGATATACCATCGTACCCAATAAGAATTACCTCATCAAAAATGCCGATGGAAACATATTCAAACTTCGTTTTCTGGATTTCTACAACGATCAAGGCATTAAAGGTTTCCCAAAACTCGCTTGGGAATTATTGAAGTGATTTTTTTAACCCATTGCCGATTTCCTTTATCGAATTATTACTTCTTAGGCTATTCCTTATTAATTTTTTACCGAATTATTCCTTGGATTTTTCAATTCTATCGGCTAATTTGCTGATAACACATCGACGTAATAGCAGGAACTATGTGCCTTTCCAGCCGTCGATGAATGTTATTACACGTTAATTCTTTTATGCCATGAGTAACAAAAAATCAGACAAAGGAAAACTCTACCACAAACTGCATCAATTACAAAAGCGGGTGACCCGTATGAAAGACAACGATGGCCATAGCGCCGAAAAATTTACCCTACGAATGTCCAGAATTAAAACGCTAATTGAAGGTATTCGAGGTAAGGGGAGAATGAAAACCATGACACAATTTTGACACTTATTGGCAATAGCCTGATAAATGTCGTAGTTTCTTTTGAGTAGAATAGGGTAATTTTGCAATACTCTATTCTACTCATGAAGAAAATTCTTGCAACCAACGTATTCGCTGCCTTATTGGTTTCCTACAGTTGGGCTCAATCCAATGGAAATACCCCAGCAGTTTCTGACCCGCATCAGGGCCATAACCACGGTCATAGTCATGGATTACAAACAGCCCCCGATGCAGCATCGTTGCAGGCGGATCCGCACGCAGGGCACAACCATGGGAATGCCAGTCATGGAAGCAATCCACACAGTACAACGAGCCCGCAAAATCCTGCTTCCAACGCAGTACCTGCAGCCGAGGTTCATTTAAAAAATATTCGTCAGCTTACTTTCGGTGGGGATAACGCCGAGGCCTACTTTTCCCCCAACAGCAAGTACATCACCTTCCAAAGTAATTTCAAGCAATGGGGCGTTGAATGCGATCAAATTTTTACAGCTCCCATCGATAAATTGGGAAAAGACTCCGCATTTAAACCGGCCATGGTGAGCACCGCATGGGGCAGAACCACTTGTTCGTATTACATGCCCAACAACAAGCATATTTTATACGCTACCACCCATTTCGCAAATAAAGCGTGTCCACCCGTTCCTCCGTCCAACGGTGCATACGTTTGGGCAATCTATCCAGATTTTGATATCGTGGTTGCAGATAAAAAAGGAAAAATTGTACAACGCCTAACAGAGGCCCCCGGCTACGATGCGGAGGCAACGGTTTCACCAGACGGTAAAAAAATCGTCTATACCTCCACCAAAAGTGGCGATTTGGAGTTATGGGTAATGGATATAGACGGGAAGAACGACAAACAAGTAACTTTTGGTTTAGGGTATGATGGCGGTGCTTTCTTTTCCCCTGATTCGAAGAAATTAGTATTTCGGGCTTCTAGACCCAAAACTGCGGCCGATTCTTCTAAATATCTCGATTTATTATCAAAAAATCTGGTAGAACCTACCAACATGGAGATTTATACGGTGAACGTAGATGGCAGCAACTTAAAACAAGTTACCCATCTTGGAAAAGCAAACTGGGCACCCTTTTATCATCCTTCCGGCAAAAAAATCGTTTTCTCCAGCAACCACCACAGCAAACGCGGATACAATTTCGATTTGTTTATGATTAACGAGGACGGTACCGGTTTAGAACAAATCACCAATCAGAGTATATTTAATGCCTTCCCTATGTTTTCCCCCGATGGAAAGCACTTAATATTTAGCTCCAACCGAAACAACGGAGGCGGTAGAGATACCAATTTATTCCTTGCCGATTGGGTAGACTAATTGGGGAACATGATTACCAAAACCCGCGCCATCGTGGTGAGAAAAACCCCTTACACCGACAACTCGGCGGTGGTTCAATTGTTCACCGAAGACGCCGGGTTACTTTCTTTTTTAGTGCAAGGAATTCACGGCAAATCCGCGGGTTCACGCAACAATAGCACACGCAACGGAGGAAACAATACTGGTACAAGTAGATCCAACAGTCCTTCCAATGTAAGCAAATCCGCCCTCTATCAATTAAGCAATGTGGTTGAATTGGTTTACCACCATAAACCCGGAGGGATGCAACGCATCAAAGAAATATCATTGATCTCTGGCTGGGGATTGGCATCCACTCCCGCCCACGATCAAGTACGGTGGTTTGTGTTGGAAATTCTTCAGTTAGCCCTGCAACAAGAGCAACCCGAACAAGAGTTATTCTCCGTAGCAACGCATTTGTTCGAAAAACTTAATCTCGGCGAAAAAAATATTAGTAATCTAGTTATTTCCGCCGTTGTAGACCTAACTCATGCCATGGGATTCTCCATAGAACTATCGGATGAATCCTGTTTAAACGGTTTGGATATTCTTACTGGTTCCGTGGCTGGTAGAACCTCTACCCCTTCCCATACCATAACCGCACAGGAAATCCAATTACTGCAAACTATTTTAATGGACAACGAAACAAAGATTGGAAATCCGATGCTTAGGAAATCCCTATTCCAAAAACTCTCATTGTATTTGTGCACACACGGATTGCATGGAAAAACTTTACAATCCTTGGAAATTTTGAAAGAGATTTAATACCGCTTCCGTTTATTTTTTTTACAAATCTCCCATTTCAATCTTGAATTATCCTTGCAAATTGAAACTCATACTTGCAATTTACAAGGATAATTAGTTAAACTCATATAAAATTATCGGCTGATTACTAGTAACTGTCAACAACATTATTGAATGCAATGACGTGGGAGCTACACACCGGTGGATCATCAATGCTTCGGTTGATCGATACCCATTATCGGAGGATATAGAAGTAATCGGCCTACAAGAATTTTTGGAACTTGTAGAATCCAAAAATTAATCAACCCAACAAAAAATGCGTGGCCGTGCCAGAATTCTGCTGTAAAAGTATGCGCTTTGATTGCTTAATACCCTCTGGCAATACCTCGCCAACCGCTCCCAACGAGTT
The DNA here is from genome assembly GCA_964446075.1 of uncultured Flavobacteriaceae bacterium. Classification (GTDB taxonomy): domain Bacteria; phylum Bacteroidota; class Bacteroidia; order NS11-12g; family UBA955; genus JAGKXC01. The sequence goes on from CAYUNO010000062.1 coordinate 9,867, forward strand.
CTGTGGATGATACACACTAAGCAACTCCAAATCCCCGGTAATATTTACTTGTAATCCTAATGACTCCAGATACCGCTCCAACGGTTCGTGTCGATTTTCTTTATTGTCAATCACACATCGAAACTGAATCGCCGAATTCTGCATCAAATTCACGCGAACTTTGTTTTCAGCCAAAGCTGCAAAAATCTCTTTCAAATGATCCTCGGCAATAAATGTGAAATCCTGGGTACTAATTTCTACCAACAATTGATTGCTCTTGTGAATTTTGCAAGCACTATCCAACGACTTTCCTGCTGAAGAAACACAAGTACCCTCGGCAGATGGATTAATAAACGACTTAACAAACAAAGGAATTCCTCGCTGTTGTAAAGGTTGTATGGTTTTGGGATGAATTACCGATGCTCCGTAATATGCCAACTCTATGGCATCGCTGTATCGCAACTCACTTAACAACACCGCATCATCAAACTTTCTGGGATCAGCGCTCATCACCCCCGCTACATCCTTCCAAATAGTAATGGATTCCGCCCCCATCAAACTACCAAAAATTGCCGCCGAATAATCCGAACCTTCCCTTCCTAATGTGGTGGTCTCCCCCGTATTCCCTCTTCCAATAAATCCTTGAGTAATAATTAAATTTTTCTTAGCAATTGGCAACAATCGTCTAGAAATCAATCGCTCAGTTGCCTGCCAATCCACCCGTGCATCGCGGTACCTACTATCGGTTATGATAAAATTCCTCGCATCCAACCACTGATTCCCAAACTGCTGCGATAACAAATAATTGCTGACGATTTTTGTAGACATCAATTCTCCATACCCAATGATTTGATCGTACAAATAGTCGTAATCGTCCAAAACATTCGGGCTATCTACAAAACATTCAAGCTCTAAGTAAAGATTTTTAATATCGTTTACACCATACAAATCATCGCTTGGGAACAGCTCGGCAAGGATGGAATTGTGGTAGTCAAACACCTTGCTTAAGACTTCTTGGGCTTTACCTGTTTGATGAAAACAATGATGCACTACTTCTTCTAACGCATTGGTAGTCTTACCCATAGCCGAAACAACAACCAATAAATCTCC
>CAYUNO010000063.1:0-10919 GCA_964446075.1 uncultured Flavobacteriaceae bacterium
TACCAATCTGGCCATGGTTATCTATGGTTTATACATGGGAGGAATTTTGGAGGAAGCCCTGGATGCATTGCCGTATCCTTGGTTAAATTCGGGAATTGTTCGATATGTTATTGTCACCTTTGTTAGTACGTTGATTATTTTGGTGTTGGCAGAATACATCCCAAAAACTTTATTTAGGATGTACGCGGATAGGTTGTTGTTTGGTTTAGCCGGTGTGTTTCGGGCTGCACAAATTTTGATGTGGCCAATGATTGTCCTTACCAAGGAAATTTCTTCGTTTCTTTTGCGTTGGTTTACTAAGGCCGAAATCAACGAAGCAACTCCGGTTTTCTCCAAGGTGGATTTAGATAATTACTTGGCGAGTTTAGAAAATTCGCATAATTCTGAAAATTTGGAAATCGATACCGAAGTATTTCGAAATGCTTTGGATTTCAGTGATGTACGAGTAAAGGACTTCATGGTACCACGTCCTGAAATTCAGGCGGTGGTCGTTACGGAGTCGTTGGAAGTATTACGCGCCAAATTTATTGAGACGGCACATTCTAAGTTGCTTGTTTATAGGGAGACGGTGGATCATGTTATTGGCTTTGTACATCATAGTGATTTATTCCATTCACCGAAGAACATTCAACAGATTCTTCGGCCGGTATTATTCGTAAACGAGGCATTGCAGGCGCATGATATGTTGCGTAATTTCATACAAGAACGTAGAAGTTTGGCGGTAGTTGTAGATGAGTTTGGCGGAACAGCTGGTATGGTTACCATTGAGGATGTATTGGAGCAAATAGTAGGTGAAATTGAGGATGAGTTTGATGTAGAAGACCAGACAGAGCAGGTGTTGGGCGATAAACACTATCGTTTTTCTGCTCGATTGGAGGTAGATTATTTGAATGAAAAGTATCCTGAGTTAAACATTCCTGAGGGTGAATACTCCACCTTAGGTGGATATATATTGCATGCGGCAGAAAGAATACCCTTTGAAGGAGAAAGCTTGGTATTTGAGAGTTTTCATATGGTGGTTAAGAAGACTTCCGGTGCAAGAATTGAGGAAGTTGAGCTGCGTGTAATTGCCGAATTGGAGTAATTTTTTGCATTTTTTCCAAATTTCGACGGAGTTCAACGATTCGCAGCGGTTGAACCATTTTATTTACGTAATATTGATTTTTCTACCTCGTTATGAAGCATTTAGGATTTTTTAACCGATTCTTTTTCTTGAGTTTTATGTTGGCTGTATTTTGTAAACAAAACTCCTTAAAAGCAGAAATTACTTTCTTTACAAAGCAACAGCGTGAAGTATTGGATAAAGCGAAAGTTTTAGATAATGCATTATCTATAGTGGTTAAACCTAAAGATACAATGAATTTAAAGGAGGTAAAATTGATGAATGATTATTACCGTTGGGAGTTAACAACCAATGCTACGTTGGCGTTATCGCGGTTTGCGGGAAATACAACTCGGAGTTTGGACGATGATCCGTATATGCTCATGATCAGAAAATTTGACCGACTTTATAATGATTCTGGCTATTTAGTTGGAAGCATTGGTGATTCGCAAGGGGTAGAAAAACCATTGAGGAGGCACAATTGGCGAATGGGATACAATGGGTACGTAGGTACTTCCATTGATGCATTAACAGGAGCAACGCGAGAAACGGAGGATAGCAGGCATTCCGTAATAATTGGACGAGAATGGCGCAAAGTTCTAGATAAGGATTTTTACATTTTTGGGGGTATGGATTTGCGTGTGTTCTATATTTTGAATCGATCAACAACAACTTCAAACAACGATTTGGGCATGATAAATACTACGGTATCCCATCGTTCAGAAATGGGTGGAGGTTTTGATGTGTTTGGGGGGTTAGGTTACCGAATTAATAAACGATTGTCTGTTTACACGGAAAGTATTTTAATGTTTCAAGGTAGTCAGATTGATCGTTATTTTGAATATAATTCTGCTAGAACCGTGTTGGAATCCACGCAGAAACTTGGTTTTAGACCCATGGTTCCCGTCTCTTTATTTGTAAGCTATAGTTTTTAAAAGGTTATGAAAAAAGGTATAGTAGTAGTAATTTCTGGATTGGTTGCGTTTTTCAGTGCAGAGAAAATATACGCTCAAACTGCTAGTGGAACGTTGAGTAAGGATACGGCTAAGATTAAATCTTCGGCACCGGATGAATACGAACAGATTTTGCAGAAGAAACGAGAAACATCCAACAATGCAGCAGAACAAACACCTGTAAAAAAAGACACTATTCGCAAGGTAGTTGTTGTGAAGAGCAATAATCCTCAGGTGGTACCTGCGGGATCGGTGGTAATAAAAAAGCCGGTGTTAATCAAAGAAAATTATGTAGGGTTTAATACCGCGCCGATGTTAAATCAGTTTGTTCCCTTTAATGCTTTGGATCCGTCAAAGCAATTGGTGAGTGTTAATTTCAGAAGATACACGAATAATAAAGGATACCGATTGGGTTTGGGTTCTAATTTGGAGGTGGATGGTGATATTCAGAGTTTTGCATTCAAATATGATGTAGATAAACGAAGACAAATATCTCAGAAGATGTTGTATAATTTGGGTTACGGATTTGGGTTTGAGTATTTTGAAGATTTAACCGAAGGCAACGGATTCTTTTTCGGAATCAATGGTTTTGCCGATGCAATTTTTGCGATACATTGGGGAGTAGAATATCAAATAAATCCGATGATTTCATTGTCTACGGAGGCATCTTGGCAATTGCGTTTAGGAACAACCGGAGGTATGCGTATTGTTCCACCGTTAGCGATAATCGCTAACATCAAAGTAGATAAGTTAATGAAGTAGGGGCAGAAGTCCTTTTGGATTTATCAGTTGGTGCAATTTAAAAGAGATTTTTAAACCTAATAATCTCAAATTGGATTAGCAATTTTCTAATTTTGCTACTATTGGTGCTTGTTTTCAGTATTGAATTGTTTTCTTATCTGAAGTTTTGGAGCCAATAATACCATATCCGTTGGGGACGTTGGTAAACAAAGGATTTGGCAATTGGGTTACCGATTGTTTTTGCCATAAGTGAGCCGCTTCTGTATTTAAGTAATTGTACAAAGGCTGCGATAGGTTCTCCAATTTGATTTCTACACTGATTGTTCTTTCAACGGAATTGGAAGGCCAGGGTTTTAGATTGTGAAATTGAAATTTTGCATTTACACCGTTAAAGATTTCATCCGAAAATAAGATGGATTTATTGGTGTAACTGTTGTAAGTGTTTCGAATAAAGGGTAATTCGTTACCGTCTATACGCATGGTTTCTGTGATAATTTGGCTATCGCTGGGTATAGAAATTCCTTTTGTATAACTGTAACGGATAAATTGTCGTTTAGCAATTAATTGATACCAGTTTTTATCGATGGCCGAATCCCGGAAACGAACAGTGAAAACTTGAGTTTTTCCGATTCCCGGCACAATTTCTGTTGAGGTATCAACCGACTGGATTGTAATGGCGGCAGGTATTTTATCAGCCACGGTGAATGTATCGAGGAATCCTTGGTAAGTGATTTTAAAGGAATCTCGTGGTTTAAGGGTGCAATTCCATTGAAAGGTACCGGACTCGACAAAGTTAAAATAATTGGTGTTGGTTAATTTAGGATTTTGAACTTGTATGGAAATATCGGTTTCTAAAAAATGCGGTTGAGTTATACCGGTTGCTCTGGTGCAATAAGCGAATATAGACTCATTGGGTTCAAGGATAACTTTCACCACTTGACCTTCGGGAGCTTGGTTTTGAATAGGCACTACATAATTCTCTTCACAACTTGACAATATCAAGCACAAACAAAGTAGGATATGAATGTAATAGGTTTTCAAAATTTCAGGCTATAACTAATTTGGGGTAGTAAAGGAAGTAAACTTGTTTGAATAAAAGCTCTGTTGCCATTGTTGTCGTATCCAACATTAATAAAAAACGGATTTTTTCGATTGTACAAATTGTAAACACCGGCACTGAGTGTATGCGTAAATCGATGTTTCTTCCATGTCCATTGAGCATTGATATCTAATCTATGGTTGGCTAAACTTCGGGCGTTATTTCGGTCGCCGTAAATTAGAATTTCTTGCAGTGGGTTATCCGGTGTAGGCGATAAGTAGGATCCAATTGGAAGTGTGTAAGCAAATCCGCTGTTGTATACCCAATTGGCGGCTAAACGAAACGAACTCCTAACTTCGTAGATTCCAACTACATATAAATTATGTCTTCTATCGTAACGTGCAGGAAAGGCATTGCCATTATTAAGTTCCACAAAGGTTCGGGTATTATTCATGAAAGTATAGCTCGCCCAACCGGTAAATTTTCCGGTAGTTTTTTCCAATAGGAATTCTGCACCGTAGGTATTCCCTGCACCCTGGGTAACTGTTTCCTCCCAGTTCAAAATAGAAGACAGGTAGATGGAGTTGTCTTTGTATTCTAATAAATTCTGAAATTTCTTGAAAAATACTTCTGTACTAAATTGCCATTTGGGTTGGGTATTGGTGTATCCTAAAGCAAATTGTTGTGCCGATGAGGGTTTGAATTTCGTGGTAGAAGGCACCCAAATATCGGAGGGCAAACCAATAGCGATATTATTAAGTAGATGGAAGAACTGGATATTTTGTGATGCGGATAATTTTATCCAATGGTTGGGGTTGAAGCGGTATCGCAAGCTTGCACGTGGTTCGGGAAGTAGATAAAACTGTTTATCGCCCATGTAGAAATAACTACCTCTAATCCCCAAATCAACAAATAGATTTTTGGATGGGGTGTACAGGACATGTAGGTATCCAGTGAATTCAGGTGTTTGCACTTGTTTTTCTCGATAAATGATTTTTCGATCAACACTATCGATTTGGGTAATTATCTGTCTGTTTCCCGGATCAAACTGGTGTAGAATCGCTTCGGAACCTATTTTAATAGTAAGGGCGGGTGAAATTCGTTTTTCGATTTTTAGTTTGGCAGCAAGGTCTTGAATATTGTTACTGGTTTTGTATGCTGAATAATTGTAAATATCTGTGATGGAATCCGATTTAAAGCGAGCGGTAAATGCGTAATCGTTAAAAATTGTGTAGCCGTAGGTTGTAGTGTAGGCGTTGAGTGTAATCCTATTTCTGGGATTGGGCGATAATTCCCATTTCAAGGCAATAACATTATTTCCCCAGTAATTACTTTGTTCGTTTCGTTGGGATATGTAGGCATCTTTTTTTTCGGTTCCATTGCTATTGATGAAAGAAGCGCGGTCTAAATTTTCGAAAGCTGAAAAAGTTAATACACTTTTTGGTGAGAAGCGATGGATTAATTTCAGATTGATATCGTGAAATGTATAGTTATTCACGCTGTTGGAATCGTTTTTTAGGGCATTCGCTATGGGTTGAGCCATAAAATCGAGCAAGGAGGTTCGGGCTGCAAAAACAAAGGTGGTTTTACTTTTGATGAGTGGACCTTGCAATTGAATTTTCGCCGACATTATCCCTAGGCTAACACTTCCTGATAAACGATTTGGGTTTCCATCCAAACTTTGGACATTTACAGTACTCGATAATCGTCCACCGTATTCTGTGGGCATTGTGCCCCGGAAGAGTTGAGCACTTTTCACAATATCGGAATTAAATGTACCAAACAAACCATAGAGATGGTATGGGTTATAAATGGGTACATCGTCTAACAAGATTAAATTTTGGTCTGGAGACCCACCGCGTACATACATTCCTAGCATTCCTTCCGATCCACCTACAACCCCTGGGTTCATACTTAGGGCTCTTAAAACATCGGATTCCCCGAGCAGGGCAGGCATCTTCGCCAGTTTATTGCTGCTGATATTAAATTGATCGCTAATGCCTTTGGATACCGCGGTTAAGGGTATGCCGTGGCTGGTATTTTGATTAATTTCTATGGTTGGAAGCGGTTGTGATTTGAATTTTAAAGGAATCTCCAATACGTAGTCGCGGGATCCAATCAATGTATCCGTAAAGGTTTCGAAACCATCGTAATAAACGGACAAAACGAGTGTGTCATTTTCGAAGGGTAATTTAAATACGCCAAAATCATCGGATAAACAAAATCGACCATTTTTCAAGTTGCTTACGTAGGCTTTCACTAAGCGTTCTTTGCTTTCTTCATCGATGACTCGGCCGGAAACCGTATTTTTTTTAATATGTTCGGGCGGCATTAATTCTTTGAGAATTACAGAGCCGTTGAACAATTCATAATCGATTCCGAAATGATTTAAAAAATCGGTAAGGGCGATGGATGCTCGTAAATTGTGGTAGTTAAACTTGATGGGTTTATTCCTAGGGATTAATGCTGTATTGTATTGAAATGTGGCACCGGTAGCCTGCTCGAATTGCTGTAGAGCTTGTTCAAAATCGTACCCTGAATAGCTGATTTTAATGGAACGATTCAGTGGGTTTTGAGCAAATAAGTTGGCGGTTGTTAGGCAAACTAGAATAATGACGACCCGTAAAGTGGATTTCGCCGAAAGCAAGTTGAAAATCCGCGGTAATATATCGGCCGAAAAAGGTCGAATAAACAGAAATTTCATCTCGCTTACAGCAGGCAAGGTTGGTATTGAGTATGTGTTAAATTTATTTAGATCCTGTGTTGTTGTCTGCGTAACTAAACACCTTTCTAAGAAGGTCGGTATTGCGGTTAGTTAAGGAGGATCGTAAGTTGTTTTCTCTTTCGGTTATTTCTGTGAATAAAGCGGCAGTAGCAAGGTCGGTGACATAGCCATCAAGGTCGGGATTAATATCCGATGAAAGTCCAAGTAAGAGTTTATTTTTATTGATAGTTGAAATGATAGGTTTCCAATAATTGGTAATCGAAACGGCATCGAGGGCTTGTTTTACTTCGGGTTTGAATGCGGCGATTAATTGGGATTTGGTTGTATTAGACAGGTAGTTGGTTGCTGCACCATTTCCACCGGTAAGTATTTTCATGGCATCGTTGAATGACATGGATGTTATGGCATTTACGAAGATGGGGGAAGCTTTAATCATGGCATTTTCGGCACCGCGATTCATGGCTTCGATGGCTCTATCAAGTTCTTTTCCGATGGCTGCATTGAGCAGGGCATTTCCTCTAATTTTTTGTTCTATGTTTTTTACTTCTGGGGGCAGGGGTATCATTCGCATGGGATTTTGGTAAAATGCGCCCGCGGTATTTAATGCCGAAACGCCTGCGCTAACACCTTGTTTCAGCGCTTCCTTCAATCCATTTGCGGCTTCATCTTGGGTAAGGGCTGGGATTGCGGGTTTGGTTGCTGCCATTTGCGATGCTTGTTTGGCTGCATTTTCGAGTTGCGCAACATTGATATTTCCGCAGGATTGGAGGTAAACCGCGGATATTACTACCGCTTTAAGTACAGTGTATTTCTTTGATAATTGCATAAAATTATTCTTTTTAGTTGGTGTTTAAATTTGTTTTGGGTACGACTTCTCAAACCTAAACGAATTTCGTTTAAAAGAATCAAGTTTTAGACCAATTTTAACAATTTATGGATGTTTTGCAGAACGCGTTTGAATTGAGTTACTTTGCGGAGATTATTATTTAAATAGGATGTACGAATTTCACGGTGATAAACGGTATTATTTCAACATGACTAAGCAGGTAACGGTGAAGCATATTTTGCCGTATTTGCAGCAATATTGGAATTTTCCATCCGGCATGCGTGTATTGGAGATTGGATGTGGAGAAGCGGGCGTGTTGCAGGCCTTTACGGATTTGGGGTATTCATGTACCGGGATAGAATTGGAGGAAAGTCGATTAGAATATGCTCGTGAATACATGCGAGAGGAAATGGATTTGGGAAAGGTTCAATTTTTGAATAAAGATATCTATGACGTTGATCCAGAGAAGGATTTAGGCAGCAAATTCGATTTAATCATTTTAAAGGACGTAATTGAACATATTCCTCAACAGGAAAAATTCATGCCGCAGTTGCAGCGTTTTCTTAATCCCGGTGGTGTTGTGTTTTTTGCGTTTCCCCCGTGGATGATGCCCTATGGTGGACATCAACAGGTTTTGCCAGGGAAAATTGCTAGTAAATTGCCGTATTATCATCTATTGCCTGGGAAATTGTATCCATGGACGTTAAAATTGTTGGGTGTAAATACTAATGGTATTGCCACCATGGAAGAAATTAGAAGCACGGGAATCAGTATTGAGCGATTTGAACGTATTGTTAGAAATAGTGAATTTCAGGTTAGGCACAGGCAATTTTATTTGTTCAATCCCATCTATGAATACAAGTTTGGTATTAAGCCAAAGTTGCAATTGGGATTGGTTACGAGAATTCCGTGGTTGCGAAATTTTGTAACTATGGGTATGTATTATATTGTTGGCGCTAAAAATCATTAGGAAATAATAGTCAAACCGACTACTTTTGCTAATCAGGTGGTATTATGAGACATTTAAAATCCCTTTTATTAGCCGGTGTTGTATGTTTATCTGCAACGCAAGTGGAAGGCCAGTCTAAGAAGCGTTTCAAGGGTAAGCCCATTGAGTTTGGCGTGGCATTAGGGGCGTCCAATTACCTGGGTGATTTAACTCCTTCGATTGCAGTAAACGAGTCTCATGTTGCGGGTGGATTGCTTTGTAGATTTAACTATTCTGATTTTATCACATTGCGCGGTAATGCAACGTTTGGACAGATTTCTGGTGATGATAAGAACTACAGTTCGGATGCTTTCCGTCAGCGTAGAAATTTGAATTTTCGTAGCAATATTGTTGAGTTTAGTGGAGTAATAGAATGGAATATTACGGGTTTTGGAGAAACAACGCGGGAGCGTCCCGGTAGCCCTTTTTTATATGCGGGATTAGGTGTATTTAAATTTAATCCGATGACTAAATTTGAGTATATGCCTACCAAAACATTGAATGGTGTTCCTATTCATGATCCTCAATTAAAGCAATTTGACGGTAAATGGATTGAATTGCAAGTGTATGGAACGGAAGGTCAGGAAACCACCAAATACAACGAGAGGCGTAGATATCCATTAACGCAAGTTTGCGTTCCTGTGGGTTTTGGTTATAAAAAGCAATTGGATGATTATTGGGCAGTTGGACTTGACATGGGTGCAAGAATAACTTTTACTGATTATTTAGATGATGTTAGTTTAACGTTTGTAGAGGATCAGATTGTGGGAGGTAATAATGGATTATTGGCTGCGGCTTTGGCGGACAGAGGACCAGAATTAGGATATGAGCGTTTTTACAATGGAGATCCACGCGGTACCTCCAAAGCTAACGACATGTATTTGTTTTTGAATGTAACTGTTACCCGCAAAATTGTTGGCGGTAAGACGGTTTGTTTCCAATTCTAAGACGAATATATTTTTATTAAAATAAACGAAAACAACCTGTTTTCGAGTTATTTATTATTCATTGTTTTGATTACAATTCAACGCATAACGTATAATACAAAAAGTTGGCTCTTTAAATCCAACTTTTACTCCTTTATATTGATTGGATTTACGTTATTGGGCTATAATAACGCGCTATTTGGTCAGAAGTATTTTTCTGGTAGAAACGAATTTGGAATTGGTTTTGGGGTGTCGAATTATTATGGAGATTTGAGTGCGGGTTCCGCTTTTGAATTTAATTCCAAACATTTTCATCCTTCTGCTGCTATTTTTCAGAAATATAATTTCAGTAGTTATTTTTCTTTGCGCAATCAATTGAGCTTTTTGGAAATAAGTGGTTCATCCGATGGAATTGATGGGTTGGCGTATCAAAATTTGAATTTCAAATCTAAGATTTACGAGTACTCGCCTTTAATAGAATTTAATCTACATCCATTTGGTACAAATATTCGGGATGGTTGGGCTACCCCATATGTATTAACGGGATTGTCTTTTTTTCGATTTGATCCAACAAAAATCGACAATGAAGATATTCGTTTGCGAAATTTAAATACGGAGGGCCAGAAGAAGTCGTACAGTTTATTACAAGCCTCCTTACCGTTGGGGGTAGGAGTGAAGATGATGTCGCCCCCTCAACGTGGCAAAGGTTCAGTAATTGTTGGGTTTGAGGTCTTATGGAGAAAGACATTCACGGATAATTTAGACGATGTAAATAACGGTTACGGTGATTATCGATCGATGAAAGAAAATCAGGGCTTAGCATCGGCAGAAAATGGCCACGCACAGGTGTTACAAGGCAATCCATCGCTGCCTACAGGTACGATGAGAGGGGACACTCATTTAAAGGATTGGTATTATTTTGTAGGTTTCAGCATATCGTATCGATTTACGCCGTTAATTTGTAGATAAATTGATCTTCTTGTGTCTGTTACAACTTCTTTCGCTAGCCAAATAAAAAAAGACAGGATTCCCGAGCATGTTGCTATCATCATGGATGGTAATGGCAGGTGGGCGAAGAAGAAGGGTCATTTGCGAATTTTTGGGCACAAACATGGTGTGGGTGCGGTAAGAAATGCTCTGGAGGCTGCGGTTGAGATAGGGGTACGGTACTTAACGGTTTATGCGTTTTCTACGGAGAACTGGAGTAGACCCCGAATGGAAGTAAATGCTTTAATGGAGTTGTTGGTGGATACTATCGAGAAGGAAATCCCAACCTTTATGGAAAATGGTATTCAGTTGCAGGTGATTGGAAATGTTGATCAGTTGCCGGGTACTTGCCAAGCTCAATTGGAGCGTGCCATGAAAATTACGGAGAACAATAATAAGTTGACGTTAATCTTGGCGTTGAGTTATTCGGGTAGATGGGATATTATTGAGGCGGTAAAAAAGATTTCTGAATCGGTAAAAGCAGGTGTGATACAGCCAGAGGATATCAATGAGTCTGTGCTTAATACGGCATTGAATACAGCTAAGTTCCCCGATCCTGATTTATTAATTCGTACCAGCGGTGAGCAGCGTATAAGTAATTTTTTATTATGGGAAATTGCCTATTCTGAGAT
>CAYUNO010000064.1:0-10887 GCA_964446075.1 uncultured Flavobacteriaceae bacterium
GCAACGACTTAACCAAAGGCAAATAATGCTCTATGTCTCGTTGAGCCAAATATGCAGAAACTTTTTTCTCTTGCCTACTGGCACAATAAACCAACTTCCATGGCTCAGAAGAAACTACAAAGTCCTTGGCAACTTCCACTTCCTCGCTGCCCACGTTACCCAATTTTCTTGCTGATTCATCCATAACTTAACTCGCAATTTTCTATTTCGAAGTCAATCCCTTAATCACCGAATCGTATTCCTCCATCATGGATACAACTACGTCACCAGCCTTAGGAATCGAATTAATCATCGCAGCCACCTGTCCTATTTCCAACTCGCCTTCCACCAAATCGCCCTCAAACATACCCCTCTTAGCTCTTCCTCTTCCCAATAAACTCTGCAATTCTTCTACCGAAGCTTCATTCTTATATGCCTCTTGCAATTTCTGGTAAAATTCATTTTTTAATAACCGAACCGGCGTTAACTCTTTCAATGTCAACTCTGTACTACCATCTCCCGCAGCCAAAATAGCCTCTTTAAATGCCTGATGCGCACTGCTTTCCTCGGTGGCCGCAAACCTACTGCCAACCTGAACACCTTCGGCACCTAAACAAAATGCTGCAGCCATTGCCTTTCCACTACCAATACCACCAGCCGCAATTACAGGTAAATTCACTTGCTCTGAAATCAAAGGAATCAAACACATTGTGGTAGTTTCCTCCCTACCATTATGTCCGCCAGCCTCAAATCCCTCCGCAACTATTGCATCAACACCCGCTTCCATGCATTTTTTTGCAAATTTCAGATTCGCAACTACATGCACCACAGTAATGCCTCGTTCTTTTAACCATCCCGTATATTTCGCAGGGTTGCCCGCACTGGTGAAGACAATTTTTACCCCTTCCTCAACAATAATTTCTAAATGCTGATCCAAATCCGGATACAACAACGGTACATTTACGCCGAAGGGTTTGTTTGTAGCTAATTTGCATTTTCTAATCTGCTCCCGTAGAATATCAGGATACATACTGCCACTACCTATTAAACCCAATCCACCAGCATTGGAAACTGCACTTGCCAGCTCCCAACCACTGCACCAAATCATACCTCCCTGAATAATGGGGTACTGGATCCCAAACAATTCAGTGATGCGATTTCTCATTCCACAACCACTCCCATTCGGGAAAATTTATCGATACGCTTACTAATACGCTCCTCTGAATCCATGTCCGATAACTCATCCAACGAACTCAAGATAGCCTGCTTTATATTTTGATACGCTACCTCGGGATCGTGATGAGCTCCGCCCAACGGCTCAGGAATAATTCCATCCACCAATCCATTGCCCAACATATCCGTAGCCGATAATTTCAATGCCTCTGCCGCTAACTCCTTCTTCTCCCAGGTTCTCCACAAAATACTAGAACAACTCTCAGGAGAAATAACACTATACCACGTGTACTGCATCATTAAAACCTTATCGCCAATGCCAATTCCTAATGCACCTCCGCTGGCGCCTTCGCCAATAACAATACAAATCACTGGAACCTTCAACACGCTCATTTCCATCAAATTACGTGCAATCGCCTCCCCTTGACCTCGCTCTTCTGCCTCCAAACCAGGGGAAGCACCCGGCGTATCAATCAACGTAATAATAGGAACATTAAATTTCTCCGCCAACTTCATCAAACGTAATGCCTTGCGATAACCCTCCGGATTGGGCATACCGAAATTGCGCAATTGACGCTCTTTCGTATTTCTACCCTTTTGTTGACCGATAATCATCACAGGTCTTCCATCAATCTCCGCAAATCCACCAACAATTGCCTTATCGTCTTTCACCTGTCTATCTCCGTGCAACTCAATGAAATTTGTTGTGATATGCTCAATATAATCCAACGTATACGGTCTGGTATGGTGCCTGCTAATCTGCACCTTCTGCCATCCTGTCAATTTTGAATACGTTGCCTCCTTTGCTAATTGAATCTTTTCCTCCAACGTAACAATCATATCCGAAAGATCTACTTTGCCTTTCGCATTGCTATCCTTGGTCTTTTCTAGTTGATCAATCAAATCAACTATGTCTTTTTCGAAATCAAACCAATGGTTGTTTGCCATAAATGATAAAATTATTTTGCAATAGTTTATTATCCAATCTTTTTAGACTGGAATACAAATAAAAAGAATTAACCCGATTAAACCCAATCCATAGCCATAGCTAAACCACCAAAAAAGGTTGGTAGTCCTAGCCAAAACGCTTGAGGAAGGAAAATTGTGAAGTACGTTAGGGCTAAAGCGCTAACCAAGCAAAGAATCCAATATCCGGTGGTATTGCGTTTTTTCTCAGTCATAGTGCGGCAAATATAATTGGATTTTAGCGTTCAAACAACAAGGATTCATCCCAGAAACGAACAAAACTGCTCCCCCACGCAAAATTCAAACCCTCATTCACCACCATTTTCTCATCACCAATTACATCTGTACCATCCAATGCTTGCGAAACAGCTAACACCGGAATATTTAATCCACCCAACGCTAACGCCGATGTGGTTCCCTGTAACCGGGGATTGATCTCCAGTAAATAAATTCCTCCCGACATGTCCTCACGCCACTGCATTCCTATCGGACCGTCCAAATGCAACAACGCCGCCAACCTGCAACACTCCGAAATTAATCCATCGTTCTGCAAAAAAGTACCCGCCACACTGATCCCCCCAATCATTTTATCCCTACTTCTCGGAATACAATACCTTACCCTCCCATCATCGCACAACAAATCCACAGAATATTCCATACCCGATAAATAAACGGATAATAACAATGCATCATCCGCCGCCAACTCTTCCGGAATCCTTGTGCACCACTCGTCCAAACGCAATGGCATTATCCCCGACTTCTCCATCATCCAATCCTCATTATTCTCACACTCGGATAATATTCTACCAAAACCCCTGCTGCCATTTCCTAATACCGGTTTAAAACATAAATCTCTGTGAGATATACCTAATTTCTCCGCTTCCTTTATAAAAGAATCCCGCCCATCAATCACCGCAAAAGCCGGTACTCGAAATCCATGCTGCCAAGCAAACTCATACAAACTGCCTTTATTATTCGCAATAACCAAGCCTTCCAAACCACTAACAATTACCACTGCTCCTGTCAACTCCTCAATGCGTTGCTTATTTTCAGATAAAACCTGTAATTCTCGCGTAGTGATAGGCAGTATAACCCGAATCTTATTTTCTAAACATACCCGAACCACAGCTTCTACATAATCGGAAACCTTCGCTGATTCCGGCATTAACACAAATGCATCCGATAAAGCACTACCATACACATGCTCCTTAGCATCACCACCCACAATAAACACATCTGGAATTTCTCGCAAGCAACGAACTATTCCCGCAAAACCAGGTGCACCCGCACCAGATGGAATTAATATCTTAACTCCAGAGAGTTTCTCAGTTCCCATGACCGGCGAATTTAGTCAACACCAGCCAACTATTTCTTACCAATTAATTAGCAAATGGATCGCTGAAACGAGGATCGGTAATAAATTTATTGTCTGTTAATGTTCTTAAAAATGCAATCAAAGCATCTTTTTCTAATTCAGAAAAATTCAATTTCACTGGATTGCCATTATTGTCTTTTAGATTCTTATCCAAATGGCTGTGTGGCTGAACTCCATGACTGTAATGATCTATAACCTGATTCAAGTTAGCAAATCTACCATCATGCATATAAGGTCCAGTCAATTCGATGTTTCTTAATGAAGGGATACGGAAATTGCCATTCTCCTTACCTGGATCTTTGTACTGTCTTTCTAAGCCAATATTTGCAGTACCCTTTACGGTTGGAGAACCATACGGATCTCCTGGCATATCGGGAGCACTTAAATTATCACCTGCATGACAACGAGAACAACGAGCTCTATCAGAAAAGAACAAGTCATGTCCCATCTGTTCCAATTCTGAATATTTCTGAGTACCCGCAGAAACTGCATCGAACTTTGAATTACCAGTAATCATTGAAGACAAAAAGTGACTAATCGCCATGCTGATTCTATTGCGTGTAACTTTATCATCCCCAAAAGCAGCTGCAAATAATGCTGGATAATACGATACTGCAGCTAATTTTTGCTCCAACATCGCATCATTTTCCATACCCATTTCAATATGATTAAATACAGGCTTCGTACTCAAATCCAATGTTCCCGCAGCACGAGAATCCCAAAACATATTATTGAAGAAAATTGGATTACAAATAGCCATACTATTTCTGCTTGTTTTCTGACCTCCAAACCCAATACTGCTAGCCATCGCATCACTAAAACCTACTTTCTGATGGTGACAACTTCCGCAAGATACCTGATTATTCAAACTCAACTTCTTGTCGTAAAACAACACTCTACCCAATTGAACCGATGCATTAGAATACTTGTCTGCCGCTTCCATCAACTCAGGATCCGCTGCACCAAAACTTGGGTCAAAAAACACATTCCCAAATCCACCCGTCTTATTAACAGCGTTATTCTGAAGAAATGCTTTAATATCCATAGCACTGCCTTTTATTACACCCGTGCTGTAATCATATAATGTCGCAGGTAAATTAGGCTTTTCTAACGAGTTTGAACCCGTATTTGGAGTAGGTAAAGTCTCACAAGATGACACAAACCAAGTTATAGCTCCAAAACTTAGTACCGATAGTCCAACACTTAAACGCTTATTCATAATATTCAATTTTTTTTTAATTAATCGCTGTTTTCCAGCAACTTGCAACGAAAATACGTACTTCAAACGCAATTTGTTACATTTTATTTTTGCATTTTTCGCAAATTCGACGAACGAGAATTGTGACTTTTCGTAAATTTCATCACGTTAACGAAAGTTTTTAACGACATTTGTCGTAATCCGCATCCCTACCTTTGCATTATGTTAGACTTTCACAACCACCTTCTTCCCGGTATTGACGATGGCGCTCCAAATCCAGAAACATCGCTAATCCTTGCCAAAGGGCTGGTTGAACTTGGCTTTACGCAGTTCATTTGTAGTCCGCATATTATCGCCGATACCCACCCTAACAATCCAGAGACCATTGCAAATGCAGCAAACCTGTTAAACCAATTTGCAGAAAACAATGGCTTCAACCATACTTTCGGCCACATTGCAGAATACATGATTGACGATGTATTCCGCAGTCAACTCAAACAAAAAACTCAATTCCTAACCTTCGGTAATCAAAAAATCCTTACCGAATTTAGCTATATCCAAAAGCCAGACCATATCGAACACGTTACCTTCGAACTTCAAATGCAAGGCTACGAACCCATTCTTGCTCACCCAGAACGATATGTCTATTACCACAACAATCTTGGTTTTTACGAATACCTGAAAGATTTAGGGTTTGACCTGCAATTAAATCTACTTTCTCTCACCCCTTATTACGGAAAAGAAGTTCAAAAAGTGGCAAATCACCTTCTGAAAAAAGGTATGTACGACTTTATCTGTACCGATATGCACCACGAAAGACACCTACAAGCCCTGCAAGATTTCTTCTCTGCAGAAGACCTACAAGACTTGTATAAATCGCCAGGAATTAAAAATCATCAAATCCTGCAACAGCCGCAGAATTAGTAGCCGAAAATATCGGTCATACTCAATTCTACCACTTTGCCGTAACGAGATAAATCCGATTTCTTTATTAATTTCTTATCAGCAACCACCATCAAAGACCATGGCTTGGAAACCAATTCGCGTTGGTGAAAAGCAGTAATATCTGCCAATCCTACCGAAACTATAGCCCTTTCCGCAGCACTCGGCATTTCCGTGCTTAACCCCCTATTCTTTAAATAGGTGTACATACCCAAATAATCTTCGGGATCCGTTACCGATGTGTTCATTCTATTAACTAAACTCTCCTTAGCCAATGCAAAAACCTGTGGATCCTGAGGCATTTTATTCATTAATTCCTCCATCGCAGCAATCGCATCGTGAAATTTATCGGCCTGTGTTCCTACAAAAGCCTGTACCCCAATATTTCGTCCACCAAAATCTGGTAAACGCAAGAAACAATAAGTACTATAGGCTAACGCCTTTGCTTCCCGTATATTCTGGAATACTACACTGCTCATATCACCTCCGAAATACTGATTAAACATATTCACAACCGAGGTTTCCGATTCCTTTTCTTTAGAACCCCGAATCCACCAGTTTACTGATGCCTGAACTTGCTCAAAATGCACAAAATACACCGTCCTTTCCTTCGATTCTTGTTCCATAAACATCCCCGATGCCACCTCGGATCTCACTACCCCTGGCTTGTAGGCAGCAGAACTGTAAGGAAATACCTTGTCTACATCCAACGACTTTACCAAATCAGCAACATCTCGCTTGCCATAGTACTCCACACGCATGGGCGTTTTACCTAAATCTGCCACCAATTCCTTCATTTTCGAAGCCTTCAATGCGCGCAAATACGCATTGGATCTGCCATGATTCATTGGATTCTTTGGCCCATAAATAACATAACTGCTCAGCATTCTGCGAACCACCGAAGGGTCAGTTTTAGAATCCTCCCGAGACTTAATCAAATCGCTAACCAAGGATTTCAAAACCTCATCGCTCACCTCAATATTTTTCCAAACCGTTCCAACTGTCTTCACGGCCTCATCAAAATTCTCCTCCGGTCCGCTGACAACCACATCTGTATACAAGTTTGAAACTTTAACCTCCCAGCTACAACCCATCTTATACATCTTTTCAGCAATGGCCGAAGATGTTAAACCACCTCCACCAACATAGGTGAGATAATCTGCCAAAATCTTCAAATCTGGATTGGCCCAACTTCCCTTCTCGTATCGAAATGCCACTCGGAACAAACGATTGCTTGGGTTTGTCACATAACGCAATTCCGATGCGCCTTTGTTTAATGCCACTTTTTTGATTTCCTTTTCCAAATCAACCACCGTAGCCTCCACCGGTTTTGCAGGAATCTCCAACCACTTACTCACAAAATCGCTGCGCTTATCTCGGTTCAACTCCACTGCCGTTATCGTTGGCTTGTCAATCTTTGCCGATGCCGCCTTCTCCCCCTTGCGCTTATACACCACCACACGATCCGCATTTAAATATTCATTGGCGAAATCAATCAAATCCTCTTTGGTTAACAACGACATTTCATACAACTCATTATACGCATCCCTGTACGTCTTGCCCGATACAAAGGCTTGCATTAAAAACGATGCACGTGCTCTATTTTCTTTGAATGATTTTATTTGGTCGATGTCCTTGTTCAATACAATCGATTTCAATAATCCTTCATCGAAATCACCACGTCGTACCTTTTCCATCTGTTGCAACAACAAAGTCTTCACCGAATCCAACGTCTGTCCCTCCTGCGGCTCCCCCATCAACAAGAATACCCCGTAATCGTTCATCTGCTCCACTCCAGCAAACGCACTTAATACCATTTGCTTTCTAACTAAATTTTTATCAATCAATCCCGTTGAATTATTGCTCAACAACCAAGAAATCATTTGAGCTGCTTTCGATTCCTTACTTCCTGCCCCAGGAAAACGGTACCCTATGGTTAAATACTCCGATTTCGGACCTACCACGTCAAATGCCCGCTCTACATTCCTCAAATCTTCATACTCATATACATAGGTAGGCACATCCCCAGTACGCATTCCAGCAAAATTCTTCCAAACATCCGCAGCAACCGAATCAGGATTAAAGTCCCCCGACATCACTATAGCCATATTTCCTGCTACATAATAGGTGTTGTAATACTGTCTGATAGCCTCTAAACTTGGATTCTTCAAATGCTCAACCGTTCCAATGGTAGTTTGCAATCCGTAATTATGCTTCTTAAATAATTCACCAAATAACGTTTCCCAAACTTTGTCATCGTCCCGGTCCAAACTCATGTTCTTCTCCTCATAAACCGCCTCCAACTCCGTATGAAACAAACGCAATACAGGATTTCTAAACCGCTCCGACTCCAAGGCTAACCATGCCCCAATTTTATTATTTGGGATGTCATTAATATACACCGTTTGATCATTAGACGTGAACGCATTCGTCCCCTCTGCTCCCAAAGCTCCACACATTTTATCGTACTCGTTGGCAATAGCCCATTTAGCAGCCAATCCACTTACACTGTCAATCGCACGATAAATTCTCCTGCGCAACGCCGTGTCCGTAGTCTTATTGTATTTCTCATACAACGCATCAATTTGCGCCAACAAGGGCTTCTCCTTACCCCAGTCCAAGGTGCCATACTTGTCCGTACCCTTAAATAACATGTGCTCCAAATAATGCGCTAAACCCGTGTTGCTCGCAGGATCGTTCTTCGATCCCGTTTTAACAGCCACCATCGTATAGACACGCTTGGTAGTAGCTTGATTCGACGTGTATAACGTCAATCCGTTCTTAAACTTATACTCCCGTACATTCAATGGATCCCCAATAAATCGGGTCATTACCCAATTCTCGTTCTTTTCCTGAGCAAAGCCGCCAATCCGTTGCTGTGCTACCAATGGTAACGAAACTAAAACCGCTAAACTTAGAAGTAATCTTCTCATAGTCAACAAAAATAAGGATTGATATTTACTTTCTCTGATTCACGCCGATGGAATATCTTCGCAGTTGTGTCAAGAATCGATAAACGACTGGTTTTAGGCTTAGGATCCAACCAGGGAGACAGCATCCATTTTTTGCATCAAGCCAAATATTGGATTTCCCTGCATCTTGGAAATATCCACCGCGAATCCTCCTACTACCAAACTGCCGCCTGGGGAATGCAAGATCAACCCGATTTCATTAACCAAACCCTCCTGGTTTCCACCCCCTTCAGTCCGGAAATTTGCCTCGAAAAATGTCTGTATATAGAAAAATTGTTAGGCCGATTTAGAACACAAAAATGGGGGCCGCGAACGATTGATATCGACATATTATTATACGATTCTATCCATCACAATTCCAATCGATTACAAATCCCTCACCCCCACATGCATCAACGTAATTTTGTGATGCATCCGTTAGCAGAAATCCTACCAAACTACCTACATCCTACCTTAAAAAAGTCCATGCTGCAGTTACAACAGCAATGCAACGATACTTTGCCTACCAAAAAAATATATCCCCAATTGAAATAAGTTCGTTTTCTATGCAACCACACCAAAAAAGATTACCGCAAATCCAATTCGATCCCGGCCAAGAGATCCTGGAAATGCCGTTGTGGTTACTGCCCGATATGGCTTGGTTTCAAGAATCCCTAAAAGCCAGAACCATCGTAGTTAACGATACCCAAAAATTCGAAAAACAAACTCCTTTTTCCCGCTATGCCATCGGCGCACCCAATACAACCCAATGGTTAAGCATTCCTATCGATCATAATTCTCGAGGATTGCCCCTCAACCAAACCCACATCAACTATCAGCAAAATTGGATTAAAGACCACAAACAAGCTTGGCAAACCGCCTACGGAAAAACTCCTTTTTATGAGTATTTTGACTACCGATTCTTTGAAATACTAGATAATAAACCTCTGGGGCTGGCCGATTTATCTTGGGATTTACTGCTACTGCTTCATAAGTCCTTGCAGCTGCCCAATACCTTAATCCGAAAATCAAGCCTGCCCGAAGCAACTAACCAACCTGTTAATATACAAGAATTTACAGAAAGCACACCACCTAGAAACAATTTAGTTTCTTCAGTGTTCATTGCCCCTTCTAAGACTTCTGTAGAATTTCAACAAACAAACACAATCCTTCACGAAAATTCATTTTTCACGATTCCCTACAATCAAGTATTTCAACATAAACATGGATTCCGATATCCATTATCGGCCATCGACTACCTCTTTCAAAACTACCCGAATTTTTAACTACTTTCGTTACTTCATCCCCGCATGAGCATCATTAAAAAGCTGGCATCGCAAACCGCCATCTACGGCATTCCAACCATGGTGGGTAGGTTTTTAAATTACCTATTAGTCCCAATTTATCTCCAAAAACTCAGCGGTACCGCAGATTATGGTGTGGTTAGCGTTATGTTCACCTATGCCTCATTCATGGCCATCGTTGTAAGCTTAGGAATGGAAACAGCATTTTTTCGATTTGCCAAATTAACCAATGAACCAGCACGGGTTCTAGCCACCGCCTCGCATACTTTAATTTTCTTGGGTTTAGGATTCATTTTAGCAACCCAATGGCTAGCCATACCCATCATGGAATTTATCGGCTACCCATACCACCCAGAATATGCCGTTTGGTTTGCTATCATTTTGTCCGCAGATGCCCTTGCCTCTTTGGGATTTGCATGGCTCCGACAACAAAACAGAGCGTGGAAATTCGCTACCATTCGAATAACCAATATCGGAATCAACATTGCTGCAAACTTATTCTTCTTGATTCTATGTCCTTGGTTATCTCAACAACCCTACTTCCAGAATACAACAGAACATTCACCTTGGATGTCGCAGTTTGCACTGTGGCTACAACTGCAATCGTTACCCATGCAGATGATTGCCAACATATTCATTAGCAACTTGATAGCTTCCGTAATTACCGTACTTTTATTTGGAAAAATATGGAAAAACCTGACCTTGGGCCTTGATTACGACCTATTAAAACCCATGCTAAAATATTCTCTTCCGCTCATCATCGTTGGATTAGCAGGCATGGCGAACGAGACCTTAGATAGAATATTTCTTAAAAATTTATTGCCCTCCGAAACGGCCGATAGCGAAATTGGAATTTATGGCGCCTTTTATAAACTCAGTCTCGTACTTACCCTGTTTATTCAAGCATTTCGATTTGCAGCAGAACCGTTTTTCTTCAGTAAGTCCGGCGATAAAGATGCTCCCCAGACCTATGCCAACGTAATGCGGTATTTTGTTTAT
>CAYUNO010000065.1:0-10743 GCA_964446075.1 uncultured Flavobacteriaceae bacterium
TACGGAAGCTATACGGTAACCTTACGCACCACGTCCAACTACGATTGTAAAGACACCACCGAGCAATTGGTAGTAGTACACCCGCAAACAGTACCAAGCTTTACCATCAATAACGACTCGCAGTGTTACAAAGGCAACCAATTTATTCTTACAAATAAGACAACAATCCCAACCGGTAGCGTTACAAAATCAGAATATATTTACGGAGATTCAATCAAAGAATCGGTATCTGGAACAGCAAACAAATCTCACATTTACGGTATTCACGGCTCATACCTCATTCGCTTAGCTACTACTTCAAACTACAATTGCATGGATACAACGTCTCCTGAGTTAGTAGTAGTACATCCGCAAACGGTACCTGATTTTACAATCAATAAGGATTCTCAATGTACCCGCGACAATAAGTTTGTATACACAAATACCTCTACTATACCCTATACAACAATTACTAAATCGAAATACAATTTTGGAGATAACGTAACCGATGCGGGTAAAGGATTACACAATTCAGAGCATCGATACACCTTAACCGGTCGATACACCGTTTCCTTATTCACCGAGACTTTCTATGGTTGTAAGGACACAACTGCCAAATTTATTACTGCTATGCCTCAGCCTAAGCCAATAATCTTGGCTCAAAGTAAGGCGATTTGTTTTGGAGTGGATTCATTCCGATTGCAGCAAGGCGGAAGCAACAATGCCGGATCTACTTTCCAATGGATTGTTCCAACAGTAGGAACTAAACAAGGCAACACGTTTAGTTTCCAGTTTAAAAAATACGGTGATTATACCGTTCGATTGATCGAAACCAGCGATTTTGGATGTATTGATACAGTGAGACAATTGTTGCGTTCGTTGCCAAACCCATCGGCTCGATTTGCAATCACTAAGTCCGATACATGTCTAAGCGGTAACTTGTTCAAATTAGCTCAAGATTCCGTATCGCTCTACCCAATTACCCAATACCGTTGGGTGTACTCAGATAATACCAGCTCGGCATTAGCAACCCCACAAAAGCATTTTGCTAGTATTGGAGTGCATTCCATTTCATTAACAGTAAAAGATACCAATAGATGTACTGCATCAACTACGCAACAAGTAGAAGTGTACGAAATTCCTAAAGCCAATTTCGATATCAATGCCACTGCTCAATGTTTGAAATTTAACAACTACGAGTTTAAATCTCAAGCCACAGCCGGTGTAGGAAATATCGATAGTACTTGGTATTTCCCAAGTCCAAACGATAAGGCCAAATCAGGAACCACCGTAACTCATGTTTATGCAAATGCTGGACAGCAATCGGTTAAGATGAAAGTGATGAACTCCAAAGGTTGTGTTGATTCACTATCGAAAACCATTCAAGTTCTGCCTGATCCGCTAGTAAATTTCAGTATAAATCAATCGCAACAGTGTATCAATAACCAACAGTTTGATTTTACAAATCGAACCATTGTTCCAGGGTCTACGGGTAGTATTAGTTACCTATGGAATTTGGGAGATTCTGCCACCAGTACACAAACCAACCTATCTAAGAAATATGCATACTACGGATCGAAACAAGTATTGCTAAAAGCAACTTCGGTAGCTGGCTGTTGGGATACTGCATCGCAATGGATAGTGGTTCAGCCTAAACCGTTGGCTAAATTCGCAATCAATAAAGATACCCAGTGTGTATCCACAAATCAATATAACTTTACTAACCAAACTACCTTGGTTTCAGGTTCGTGGTCTATTAAAAATCAATCTTGGAATTTCGGTGATGGAGGATTTGGAGCCACTACCAACAACGCTTCTAGGAAGTATGCCAATTTTGGAAGTTACTCGGTTCGATTAATTGTTACAACCAGCTTCGGATGTGCAGATACCATTTTTAAACCTGTACGCGTTCATCCAATGCCGAAAGTTAGCTACAGTGTAAACAATGCTAATCAGTGTTTGGTGGGGAATGATTTCCAATTCTCGAATACAACCAGCATTGTTTCTGGGGGTGGTAACATGACGTACCAGTGGAAATTTGGAAATGGCGCCACAACTACCAATACCAACCCAAGTTATTCCTACGCTACCGCCAATACCTATGGTGTTCGATTGATTGCAACTTCACAATTTGGTTGCAGAGATTCTATAACTACCAATGTTAGAGCCGTAGCGAATCCATCGGTTAACTTTACTATAAATAATGTTACTCAGTGTGCCACCACAAACCAATATAATTTCACTAATACAACCAATGCAAACAACGGTTCAGGGTTAACTTACACATGGAATATGGGGGATGCTGCAACGTCTTCTTCGGGCCTAAACACCACCTTCAATACCGCAAGTAATATTAATCATCAATACAATGGAGCCGGTGATTATCGTGTGAAATTAGTGGCTGTGAATAGTATCGGTTGTACGGATTCGGTAATTAAGACAGTGAGCGTTAAGCCAATGCCTAAGCCCAATTTTGATATTAATCAAGCCAATCAGTGTCAAAAAGGAAATCAGTTTGTATTCAATAACCAGTCTACCATTGGATTTGGTGGTGGAAGTCTATCTTCAAATTGGATCTTCGGCGATACCAGCACTGCTAATACGGCAAACGCAACCAAAACCTTTTACCAAGTTCGCAGCTACAGCATTAAGTTAATTTCAACGTCTTCCTTCGGTTGTAAAGACTCACTCACCAAATTCGTTTCGGTTAGACCGATGCCGTCGGCTTCATTCATATTGAATACGCTGCAACAGTGTTTGAATGAAAACCGAGTGGTAACTACAAATACCTCAAATATTAGCAGTGGAAATCTCAAATATGCGTGGAAATGGGGAGATGGAAGCGGGTCAACCGTGGAATCGCCCACCAAGATTTACAGTCAGTACGGTAATTATACCATTACGCTGAGGGCAGTATCTGAATTTAATTGTGTTGATAGCAGTAAACAAAACATAACAATTCATTCAAGACCTGTAGCCAAATTTGCAATTAGTGATACGGGACAGTGTCTGTACAAAAACGAGTTCATCTATACCAACCAATCTACCAATGCCGATGGATCGGGCTTAAGTTATCAGTGGATATTTGGTGATAAATCATCATCAACTACCACCTCACCGAAGAAATCGTACAAAACAGAAGGGGATTATCCAATTCGTTTAGCGGTGACATCGGCCTTTGGATGTACAGACAGTGCTTCGTCTTTGGTTCGGGTGTACCCACAACCGGCACCAAACTTTATAATTAATGACCCAGGTCAGTGTTTAACCAATAACTACTTTGTGGCCAGCAACTATTCGTACATTGGAACACGTGGCGGCACATTGAGTTACCGTTGGACATTTGGTGACGGAAGATCTAGAGATTCCATCAGCCCAAGCTGGATATATGCAAAAGACGATACCTTCCAAGTAAAATTGGTGGTGTCTTCATCCTTGGGTTGTAAAGACAGTGCAAGCTCAACGGTGATTGTTTATCCTCAACCCAAAGTAGCCTTTACTATTCCAACACCAACCCAGTGTTTTAATGGCAATAAATACGAATTCCAGAATAACTCCACCATTTCAAGCGGTATTCTTAGTTATCTATGGACATTTGGTAATGGAATAACCTCGTCTAACCCATCGCCTGTTTTAGGCTACCCTAATTTTGGTGATTACGATGTAGAATTGTTTGTACGAAGTACCTTCGGGTGTCAGGATAGTTTAACTAAATCAGTTAGAATTAATCCTTCCCCCAAAGCCGATTTTGTAGTAAACAAAGACCTGCAGTGTGAACGCGGAAACAGCTTTAAAATAACTAACTTCAGTTCCGTAGACGAAGGTACCAACTCTTATTTATGGAATTTTGGTGATGGTAAACAGTCGTTAGCCGTTCAACCAAACTATACCTATGCCCAATTTGGAGAATACAAAGTGAAAATGCTTGTAACCACGGATAAGGGATGTAAGGATTCTCAACAGACAAAGTTTGTGGTGAAACCCAATCCGGATGCAGATTTCACTATCAACGATACCTCTCAATGTGCAGAGCAAAACGACTACATCTTCTTAAATAATTCAAAAATTGCTCAAGGTAGATTTAATTCTCAGTGGGATTTGGGTGATAAAAATGCCCTATTAGGTTTGCATGCTAGAAATACTTACCCAAAACAAGGTATATATTTGGTGAAATTGAAAGTAAGTTCCGCATGGGGTTGTTCAGATTCAATTATTAAGCCTATCTATGTCCGTAACCAGCCTATTGTTGAGTATACACTAGATAAATCCGGTGCGTGTGAAAGAGATAATATTTTTATCACCAATAACTTATCGCGCGTAAATGATGACACCCTTTATCATCGTTGGGATATGGGCGACGGTACCGAATATGCTATCCAAAATATTTCCCATAGTTACCAGAAATCTGGCGATTATCGCATTCGCTTGGTAGTATTCTCAAATTACGGTTGTTCTGATTCCTTGGATACCAAAATTTCCGTATTCCCGCAAGGTAAATCAAACGTTACCATTTACGATACCGCCGTTTGTTTCCGAAATAACCAAGTAACCATGGGTAACTTCTCGCGGGTAGATAAAGACCTATTCTTGTTCCAAAGTTGGAATTATGGAGACGGTAGGATTGATACCACTTTGAGTGTGGTTCCCCGCACGTATTCCTACCCCGATACAGGAACATACAAGGTAACCTTAATCACTACTACCCAGAATTTCTGTTCAGACACATCCTATGATATTATTACGGTTAAACCGATGCCAATAGTTCAAATTGGCAGCTCTGCGGCTAGCTACTGTTTAAACCAACAGAATTTCGAATTCCAAAGTTTAACAACCGGTATACCGGATAAAATCACCAATAACTGGTCGTTCGGAGACGGTATTTACGAATCTGGGGATACAGTTAGTCATTTGTATCGTTTGCCCGGCTCATACAAAGTACAGTTGGTGAGTACTTCTGCCTTTGGTTGTTCCGATACTGCCATCTATCCAGTTAGAGTAAATGCTTTGCCAATTGCTGCTTTTACGGTAAATAATTTGGAACAATGTCAGGAGAACTACTCTAAGTTTAACGGTAAAGAGGTGAATAACTACAAATTCATCGATATCTCCCAAAATACCGGATCCAATATATTCCGATTCTGGAAATTGGGCGATGGAACTTTAGACAGCAAAGACACCGTAAACTATACTTACACAACCTCTGGATTATTTGATGTGGAATTGGTATTGTTGGATGCAAACGGTTGTTCTGATACTGCAACCAAATCGGTAATTGTTCACCCTTCCCCTGAAGCTGCTGTTACAGTGACCCCTGTTTGTTTCGGAGAATTTAATGATTTCAATTCCAATGCAACCATCAGCTCAGGTACAATTACTAACAGACGTTGGGATTTTGGTGATGGAACGGTTTCGGGTGATATCGATCCCAAGTACCGATATGCCTCACCATCTGTTTATTCAGTTGCTTTAAAGGTTACTTCAGACAAAGGGTGTTATTACGAGTTTGATGCTTTTGCAACGGTTTATCCGAAACCAACCGCTAAAATATTAACGCCACAACGTTTGGTTGCTAAATCAGGTACCGATAGTACTTATGAGGATGGGTTAGCTAATATTAACAATCCGGAGTATTTATTTACAGAAAAAGATCAAAATGCAGATTTATCGTATGAGTGGGATTTCGGCGACGGCAGTGATTTTAGTAACGAAATGACACCCTCG
This sequence comes from uncultured Flavobacteriaceae bacterium, assembly GCA_964446075.1. Lineage (GTDB taxonomy): Bacteria > Bacteroidota > Bacteroidia > NS11-12g > UBA955 > JAGKXC01. The sequence goes on from CAYUNO010000065.1 coordinate 5,701, forward strand.
CATCGTTTTGAAGATACTGGAACCTTTACAGTGTCATTAACAGTAACAAATTCAGACGGATGTGCGGAGTTTGATCAAATAGATGCCACGATATTACCTGCCCACTTGATCTTGTTACCATCGGCGTTCTCACCCAACAACGATTCTCACAATGATACGTATAAACCTTTGGGAAGATTCCATTCAATACGAGATTACCAAATCACCATACACGATGCCAATGGCTTATTGGTATATCAGTCCAATGATATCTTGCAAGAGTGGAATGGTAAATGGAATAATGTAGGCGAAGATGCTCCGGCCGGTATGTACGAAGTGAGTATTGCATTTATTGATGTGTTCCAACAGAAACACAAATACAACAAACGAGTAACCTTGGTGCGTTAATAAATAGGAGATTAAATTGTGAAGAATTTGAATCAAATAATAATGAAAAAAGTTGCGAATGTGATGCTGTCGTTCTTAGTGATCGGAGCCACTTACGCTAATAATCCCGTTCTGTCATTGAAAAAAGCCACAAATCCGTCGTGTTTTGGAGGTGGAAATGGAAGTATTTCAGTAACTGCGGCATCGGGAATCAAACCCTATCAATACTCCATTGATGGTGTAAATTTTACTAGCGATTCCGTTTTTGCTCAACTTTCGGCTGGAACGTATAGTGTGATCGTAAATGACAGTGTAGCGAATGCTGATACCATTCAAGTAACTATTAACCATCCTTCGTTAATAACCTTAACCGCCGCCTTAACAGATCCCAAGTGTTTTGGTTCCGCCGATGGCTCGGCAGTAATTACAGTGGGTGGGGGATATGGAGCGTTTACTTTTCAGTGGACTGGCCCCGATTCCTTCACCGCGAGTTCTCAAAGTATCTATAACCTTAAAAAAGGCCAATACGATTTACGGTATTTTGATGCAGCAGGTTGTGTAAAAGACACATCGTTTACCTTGGTTGCCCCCAGCTTACTATCTTCTAGTAGCGTGGTTACCGATGTGCGATGCTTTGGGGAAACCAATGGAAAAATTGTGTTGTCACCTGCTGGAGGAACCGCACCTTACACCTACTCATGGTCTGGTCCCAATAGTTACAGTTCAACTACACAGTCTCCAACCAATCTGCAAAACGGATCGTATTCGGTGAAAATTACCGATGCCAACAGTTGTGTTATCAATCATACCGCTACCGTTGGTATGCCTTCTGTTTTGGATGTTGCGCTAAAAAATGTGTTCCACGTTGCTTGTGCAAGTGGCAATACCGGTAGTATTTACACCCAAATTTCGGGGGGAAATAGTCCGTATACCTACGACTGGGTTGGTCCGTCTTATTCCTCTGGTTCGGCCAATCCTCTTAATTTATTCAAAGGGAAATACGAGTTAAAAGTGACCGATTCAAAAGGTTGCGAGGATACCCTCACGGCCTATGTTAATGAACCTAAAGCGCTTACCCTATCCGCTTTGGTAACCGACGTGCGCTGTTACGGAGAAAACAACGGTAAAATTACTACAACCATTGGTGGAGGTGTTTTACCCTATAAATACGCTTGGAGTTCCGGTGAAACTACAGCATCGTTAACCAATAAAATCGCTGCCACCTACACGATTACTGTAACCGATTCCAATTCCTGTAAAATAGCAGCTACGCGTACCATTAATCAGCCTACAGATCTGGAGTTGAACTTCACTTCTTCTAATGCAAAATGCAAAGGAGATGCTAACGGTTCTATCACTATTTTGGTTTCGGGTGGTACCTATCCTTGGAATTATTATCATACAGGTCCTTCAGGGTATACCCCAAATACGGGAACCCAAATGAATTCATTAGTAGCCGGTCAGTATAAATTAACTACTTCGGATGCCAACGGATGTAAAGACTCAGCCACAGTAACCATTACAGAACCCTTGCTATTGAAAGTGAGCGAATCCGTGGTATATCCTCTGTGTAATGGGTATAATGGAAGTGCTTCTATCCTAGCTTCTGGTGGAACTTCGCCATTCAATTACGAATGGACGGATAACTCCGGTTCCGTAGTAGGTGCAACCGCTGCCTTGAGCAGTTTATCTGCTGGAGTATATAATTATGCAGTAAAAGATGCGAATCAATGCACTTTTTCGGATTCTATTATAATTAGACAGCCATCTCTTTTAACGTTAAGCCTCCAATCCAAAACACATCCAGTGTGTTCAGGAAATACTACCGGCTCCATTACGTTAAAGGCCACTGGCGGACTAACCCCTTACCAATATCAAAATAACTCAGGAGCCTTCCAATCCCAAGCTACCTTTAATAATTTAATCGATGGCTTGTACGCATTGACGGTAAAAGACAAGAATAACTGTGTAGATACCATCAATGTTTCTTTACCCAACATCGACTTGATTGCTCCAACTGTATTGCTTAAAAAACCTACCCTATATCTGAATACCTCGGGCTTAGCCACGTTGGCAGTATCGCAAGTGGACTCATCCATTTTAGATAATTGCGGTATTTCAAGTATTTCTTTATCTAAAACCCAATTTACTTGCGGAAATATTGGATCCAATACAGTTCAAGTAACAGTAACGGATATCAATGGAAATAATAAACAAGCCAATACCACGGTTTATGTAAGAGATACCATTAGACCCGTACTCAATACACAATCAACCAATATCTATTTAGGTAATAGCGGAACGGCAACCATTTTTGCATCACAATTAAATAACGGTTCAACCGATAATTGTGGAATTGATTCCATCGTTGCAAGCCCTACCAGTTTTGTATGTCATCAACGCGGTCAACAATCGGTTCGATTGGAGATTTTCGATGGTTCCAGAAATCGCAGTACTAGAAATGTTTTAATCAACGTGTTGGATACAACCAAGCCGGTAGCAAAAATCAAAAACATCTCGGTGTATTTGAATAAAGCAGGCGAGGCTCTAATAACGCCTAACGATGTAGATAATGGAACAACAGATAACTGCGGTATTAAATCGTTGAGCATCAGCAAGAATTTCTTTAATTGTACCAACGTTGGGTCCAATACGATCAATTTTACAGCTACAGACTCTTCTAATAATAGTTCCACACTAACGGTAAGAGTATCGGTTTTCGATACGATATCGCCCATTGTTAAGGTAAAAGTTCCAGTAGTTTACATGACCTCACAAGGTTTCACCGTGATTACTCCGGATGATGTAGATGACAACAGCTTTGACAATTGTAAAATAGCCTCTCGATCCATAAGTAAATCCGTATTTACATGCAGCGATTTGGGCCAGAACATCATTAACTTTACGGTAAGCGATATTTCGGGAAATACCACCGTGGTAAAGGCAAAGGTAGAGGTGAAAGACACCACTCGTCCAAGATTGAAATTTAGAAATATTACGGCTTATTTGGATAAAAATGGTTTGGCGGCGGCATCAGCCTTCGACGCAGATTTGGGAAGTTCGGATAACTGCGATTTACAATCCATCGGCTTATCTAAGAATATTTTTAATTGCAAGGAATTAGGCCCCAATGTAGTGGAGTTTTATGCTACCGATAAAGCCGGTAACGTGAATAAAAGTAATATAACCATTACTGTTCGCGACACCATGCGTCCTGTAGTTTTAGCTCAGGATCTTAAAGTTTACTTGGATTCTTTAGGTACCGCATCCATTACTCCTGCCGATGTGGATAGAGGTTCATTCGATAACTGCGGTATCGTATTCAAAGGCTTAAGTCAAACCGTGTTCAGCTGTGCTGATGTGGGACAACGTATTTTATTGTATACCGTTAAAGATACTTCTGGTAATACCAGTACCCGTTTATTTAATGTAACCATAGCGGATACCTTAAGTCCTAAGCTCGTTACCTGGACCCAAACCTTGTATTTCAATGATAAGGGAACGGTGAATCTAGAAGCCAATACCTTTATTCCTTATGCTTACGATAATTGCGGATTCAAGAGTTTCTACTTCAATGATTCTACTTTCGATTGTTCCAATACCGGACTAAATCAATCCACTTTTTACGCCATTGATAGAAATAATAATATAGCTGTTCAACCATTTTACACCTATGTATTTGATTCTATACCGCCTCAGGTTGTTTTGAAATCAGACACGATTTACATCGATACATTAGGGGTTGCTCAATTGAAACCTTCCGATGTAATCGCAAAAATTTATGATAACTGTAAGGTGAATACGGTGTTCCTGTCCAAGACGGTATTTACGTCAGCCGATTTTGGTGACAATTATGTTGAATTATTCGCGTATGACGATTCGTATAACGAATATTATTCTGGGCCAATTGTGAAAGTAACGGTTTTGCTGGGGGATGCCGATAGAGACTCTATCCCAGATTATTTGGAAACCAGTGCCGATTTTGATGGTGATGGGGTGAAAAATTACCTCGATTGGGATTCGGATAACGATGGAGTCTTAGATCGAATTGAGAATCTTGGTCTCCGTGAATTACAAGATTTGGATAAAGATGGATATCCTAATATTTGGGATTTGGACTCCGATGATGATAAGATTTTTGATGTAACCGAATGCAACGGACCCGATGCAGATAGAAATGGCCGATTTGGGGCTGGTAGAATTTATGTTACCAACCTGGGAATTCCACTTTTGGCAAACGATGGTGAAGGGATACTTCCGGTTGATACCGATAAAGATCTGGCTATGGATTATCAAGATATCGATTCGGATAACGACGGTATTTCCGATTATTTAGAAAACGGATCCGGTAAGATTGAATTGATTGATTCTGACGGCGATAAAGTTGCGGATTTTAGAGATGGCGATTCAGATAACGACGGTATTTCTGATGCTATCGAAAAGAACGAAGACTTTGATAACGATGGAATCCCCAATTACCTCGATGATGATTCGGACGGTGATTTTATTTCGGATTTAATCGAAACCAATAACGATAAAGATAAAGATGGTTTCGGAAATTGGTTAGACTTGGATTCAGACGACGACCAATTGCCGGATGTAGAAGAAGGGTTGTTTGATGAAGATAATGATGGCTTGGGTAACTGGTTAGATTCTGATTCTGATAATGACGGTATT